>JAYSYX010000130.1:0-12425 GCA_043727235.1 Bacteroidota bacterium | reverse complement strand
ATAATTGTGATTTTTTTTCTGCCTGTTCAATTAAATTATTATTCATTAATTCATGCGACGCTGCTAAACCGGCTGCACAACAAATTGGGTGTCCACCGAAGGTTGTAATGTGACCAAGAAATGGATTTTTAGTGAATACCTGCATTATTTCGCGTGAGGATATAAATGCTCCGAGTGGCATCCCTCCGCCAACTGCTTTTCCAAGAATTAATACATCGGGAATATTATTAAATTTTTGAAAGGCAAATAAATTTCCTGTTCTTCCAAAACCAGTCTGACATTCATCAAACATTAATAATGCTCCAACCTCAGAACATTTTTTTCTTAATGCAGATAAATAATTTTCTTCAGGTAAAATCACACCTGCTTCTGCCTGAACAGGTTCTATTAAAACACAAGCAGTTTTTTCTGTAATAAAATGAATATCCTCAAAATTATTAAAGGATAAAATTCTATTATCCGGAATTAAAGGGCGAAAGGCATTTTTTCTCTCTTCGGTATTTCCCGCACTTAAAGCACCCATTGTACTTCCGTGATATGAATATTTAAAAGAAATAACTTCTGTTCTTCCGGTAGATCTTTTTGCTAATTTAATTGCACCTTCCACAGCTTCACTTCCTGAATTTGTAAAATACACGGAACTCAAATTATCGGGCAAATGATCAGACAACCACTTGGCATATTTTACCTGCGGCGATTCCACAAATTCCCCATACACCATAACATGCATGTATTTATCGAGTTGCGAGGTAATTGCTTCTTTAACTTTTTTATTATTGTGTCCGATATTACTCACAGCAATTCCGGAAATAAGATCGAGATATTTTTTTCCATCTACATCGTACAACCAACATCCATCGGCATGATCAATTTCTAACATTAACGGAGCATTGCTGGTTTGAGCGAGGTGGTTTAGAAAAAGATTTCGCATGAAACAAAGGTAATGAATGTACCAATGTGATGATGTACCGATGTACCAATTAACAGCCGCGTACTGCTGGGGAGGAAAGTTTTAGCTTCGAGAGAAAGATAAATAAGCTAATTAGCAAATGGAACAGCCACGAACTGCTGGGGAGGAAAGTTGTGCTTCTAGTTTAAATACGGCAGTGAAGATTTAATTTCAATTTTTAATAATCGTTTAAATTGTATATCAAATTTTCAGGTTTTCTGAAGGCCGGCTGTTCATTGGTACATTGGTACATTTTTTCGGTTGTTCATTGGTACATTTACTTTCATGCCCAAACCTTCGTTCCTTCCGTACAGTTCTTACAAATATCAATTTCCCCTCTTCCTTTTAGTAATGCAGTTCTGAATTTATGGTATTTTGCGCCTTGCCATAATTGTTTAAAGGAAGAGTCTTTAAGATCGCCGAGTTGATGGGTGGCGTCTTTGTCGAAACAGCAGGGTACAACGGATCCGTCCCAGGTAATTACGCAAGAGTGCCATAATTTCCAGCAGTGATTCGACATTTTATTTTTAATGGAATAGGTTCCATTATTATTTTGCTGGTAACGGGAATAATAATCAATGGTAGGAATTAAATTACTTCCATTTTCGTAGTCGTAAATTTGTGCGGTCTTAAATGCAACTTCATCCACCCCAATTTCTTTTCCCAATTTTTTTACATCTTCTATTTGATGTTGATTTGGTTTTACAACAAGAAATTGAAATATCACAAATGGAGTACTCGATTTTAATTCTTTTTTCCATTTCACAATATTGCGTGCTCCTTCCAAAACCTTTTCGAGTTTGCCTCCTATACGATATTGTTCATAGGTATCCTGAGTGGTTCCATCTATAGAAATAATTAATCGGTCCAATCCGCTTTCAATTGTTTTTTTTGCATTTGCATCATTTAAATAATGTGCATTGGTGGAAGTAGCAGTATATATTTTTTTATTGTTTGCGTATTCCACCATATCCAAAAAATCTGGATTGAGATAGGGTTCACCCTGAAAATAAAAAATTAAATAGGTAAGATCCTTTCCTACCTCGTCCATTGTCTCCTTAAAAAAATCTTTTTGTAACATTCCGGTGGGACGTGTAAACGAACGCAAACCACTCGGGCATTCCGGACATCTTAAATTGCAGGAAGTAGTTGGCTCAAAAGATAAAGAAATTGGCAAACCCCACTGCACCGGTTTTTTGCTCCACATGGAATAATAATAACTCGATATCACCTTACTCATATTCCACACTCTTCTGGGAGTGAGTTTAGAAGCATAATTTAGGGAATCGGTTATACTAAAAGGCATAATTATTTATTTGCGGATGGTCCGCGTAATTTATCAGAAAATCCTTCCAGCGATTGAAAGTTTTTTAATTCGAGTTGGCATTTTCTTTTATCGGTACTACTTATTTCGTAACAATAATCGAGAATCTGATTAAAGGATTGTGGTATTGCAACTGATCTTTTAAGTGTACTTCTTTCATGATCACCTTCGTACCAAAACATTTGCATGGTTTGACAATAATTACATTTCACCGGCCAATTGCTTTGGGCCATCAACTCCGCATTCATTTCTTTAACCATGGCAAGTAAAATTTTAAATTCATCGGGATCCGTTTGAAAACAATATACACTGGAATCCAAACTACTTATCATAAATTGAAAACTTGTGCTCTTTTCCATGATACGAAAAGAAACCACATTAAAATTTCCGTCGAAGAACATAAAATCAACAAAACGTTCATTGTATTGTCGGAATACAATTGGCGGACCAACTAAGGTATCTTCTCCAATAATTTTAATACTATCCTCTCCTATGGTTGTTGATTGCCCGAAACTAATTCCGGAGGCGAAAAGCGAAATAAAAAATATTATTGAGATTAATTTCTTCATTGTAATTTATAAATGTTCAAATTGTTTTAAGAATCGCAAATCATTTTCAGAAAATAATCTGATATCATTAATTCTGTATTTTAAAATTGCCATACGTTCCAAACCGAAACCGAATGCAAAACCTGTATACTTTTCACTATCTATTTTACAATTTTCCAAAACCACAGGATCCACCATTCCGCAACCTCCAATTTCCACCCAACCTGTTTGTTTGCAAATTGCACATCCTTTTCCATTGCATACAAAACAGCTAACATCCATTTCAGCACTAGGTTCCGTAAAAGGAAAATAACTGGGACGTAAACGTATTTTAGTATCTGCGCCGTATAATTCCTGCGCCAGATATAAAAGTGTTTGTTTCATATCTGCGAAGGTCACTCCTTCATCAATATATAATAATTCGATCTGATGAAAGGTACAGTGTGCACGAGCCGATATTGTTTCATTGCGATATGTTCTTCCCAATGCTACTATCCTGATAGGAGGTTTTTGTTCCTCCATAACACGAATTTGAACATTGGAGGTATGTGTTCTCAATAATATTGCGGGATTAGTTTGCACATAAAAAGTATCCTGCATATCGCGGGCGGGATGATCCTCAGGCATTCCTAATGCAGTAAAATTATGCCAATCATCTTCAATTTCGGGACCCTCCACAACTGAGTAACCTATTCTGGTAAAAATATTTACGAGTTCTTCTCTTATAATTGTTAATGGATGACGAGCACCGGAATTTTTATTTGCAACAGGTAAGGAAATATCTATCTGATCAGACTTACCTTTTTCTGCTTTTTTATATTTCGATTCAAGCTCAGCGAATTTATTTTCAGCCAGTTGTTTAAGTTCATTCACCCTCTGACCAAATTCTTTTTTTAATTCATTGGGAACATTTTTAATCTCTGAAAAAACATCCTTCAAAACATTTTTTGTTCCTAAATAACGTATCCTGAAAGCCTCAAGTTCTGATGCATTGTTTACGGCATATCCCTCCACTTCATTTTTTAACTGCTGAATGTTATCGAATTGGTTCTGCATAGGTTCCATGCGGCCAAAATTACAAAATAAAAAGGGCGGCAAAAATTTGCCGCCCTTGTATAATTTATCGATGGATAATTATTCTATTACAAACTTCTCAGAATAAGAAGATTTGCCATTGCTGATCACAACGAAATAGAAACCTGCTTCTAAGTTAGCAACATTCATTTCTATCATGTTCTCTCCTGCAACAACTGCATTAGAAGTATTTACCACTTGTTTTCCAAGAATATCATACATCTGAACTGTAACATTCATTTCTTCCTGAACACTGAAGTAATCAACGGTTACGATATCACCTGTAGCAGGGTTAGGGAATACGGAAACAATAGCGTTATCATATTCATCCATTTCCACATAACTACCATCTGTTCTCCAGTTTGAAGTGCTTGTAGATACCAACAGATCATAACAATCGCCAGCACTGAAAGCACCATCCCAACCATACACCTTAATGTAACGGGTTCCTGCCTGTGTTGTATTCCAGATAATCTCTTCGCTGGTAGTTCCACCATTTTCAGATATACCTTTCTGAACTACAGATTGATTATATAATCTTACATCATAATCAAAAGGCAATGAAGAAAGATTGATCTTGATCTTAGTATTAGATCCTGTAGTTGTAAATTTAAACCAATCGGCATCAGTTGAAGTAGCAATTAATTCCAGATAGGTTGTTCCTGCTGAAATAGTAGCTGCGGTTCCTGAAGTATTGTTTGGTTCATAATTGTCAACACACGCACCACCACCACCGGTAGTAGTAAATGTTGTTGAAGTGGTATATGAACTTGTTGCACCTGCAGCACAAACAGTTTGTACTTGCCATTCGTAAGCTGTTCCGGCAGTTAGACCAGTAACTGCTTTAGAAGTAGTTGCAGAAGTTGTGTTTGTCCAGGTAGCACCTGCTGTGGTTTTATAACGAACATTATAGCTTGTTGCACCTGCAGCAGCCGTCCAATTGAAAGTGGCGCTGGTAGTTGCTACAGAAGTTGTATTCATACCGGTAGGAGCATTACAAGTTGGTACGCCTCCACCGCCACAACCATTGCTGGTTAAAAGTGCTGCACGTGATCCACCCACTGCAAATAAAGCCTGAGCTCTGGTTTTTTGACCTGCTGTAAAAATATTCATACAACCATCATCGGTGTAATCCATATAATTTTGGTACATATCACCGTTTGGTCCGTTGGTACAAGAGATACGAATAGTTCCACCAGGGCAACCATAAGTTTCATCAGACTGATTTGGAGTATCAGCACAAAGGTCAGATCCACCGCAACCGGTACCATCATCGCCCCATATGTGATATAAATTCAACCAATGGCCTACCTCATGTGTAGTAGTGCGACCCAGATCGTAAGGTGCTGATCCAGCGGCACCAACGCCAAAATAAACATAATCACAAACTACACCATCAGTAGATGCAGATCCGCCCGGAAACTGAGCATAACCCAATAAACCACCGGAAAGGTCGCATACCCATAAATTGAGGTATTTGTTTCTATCCCAAATAGTTTTACCGTAGGTTGCAAATTTCATTTCGTCGGAAGTACTGAAAGATGTTTTAGTAGTGCTGGTTCTGGTGATACCTGTAGTAGGATTTCCACTAGGATCAAGAGTAGCAAGACAGAAATTAATTTCACAGTCAGCAGCAACACCTAAAAAGTGAGCAGGAGTTTCACCAACATCAGAGTTTAATCTTCTGAAGTCATCGTTCAATACATCTAATTGATTATAAACTTGTGCGTCGGAGATATTTTCAGAAGCAATATTATACACAATATGTACAACAACAGGGATTGTAACTACTGCTCTTTCGCCGCTATTTGCTTCAGTAGCGATGTAGTTTTGCGTAAATTGCTCGATTGCCTCGCGATTTGCTGCATAAAATGGATCTTCTGCCCTGAGTCTGGCGTCAACATCCATAGTTGAGCAACTGCGCTGCGGAGCTTGCGCCATCACTAATCCTCCTAATAAAATAGAAAGGGTTGTGAAAAGTAACGATTTTTTCAACATTTGAATTAAAAATTTAGGGTTAAATAAAATTAAAAAATCTAAAACGGCGTGTATTGTTTAGATTTGGGTATCGTAATTAACAAGATGCAGGAATGAACAATAGATGCGTCGTGTCAATTATTGGTTGCGTAAAATTAACTTAATTTTTCAAATACTAATACAAATTTCAAAACTTGGGATTTTGCCAAACGCTTGTACGTCACTCATTTACACAATAATTCATCTATAATCAATGCAAATTGACCGGAAACTCAATAACGACGGCAATTTTAATATTCTAAAAATTATTTTTGACTGTCATGAAATAGCAATTTGACAGCAATTTGCCATGTATGCAACAGATTGAATACCAATATTTCGTTAATTATATAAAAATTAACAAAAGTGTCTATTTGTTAAATAAAATGTAAAAGTTAAAGTAATCTCAAAGGCATTTATTCAAACGAATGCTAATTTTGCGGTGTGGAAAAAATTTTGAAGAGACTATTGAAAGAGCGGATTTTAGTGTTGGATGGCGCAATGGGCACTATGATACAACGCTATAAACTGAATGAGGATGACTTTCGAGGTCATCAGTTTAAGGAACATACATTTGATCTAAAGGGCAATAATGATATACTTTCGCTCACGCAGCCACAAATTATTAAGGAAATTCACAGGCAATACCTGGAAGCAGGTGCCGATATTATAGAAACGAATACTTTTAGCGGAACAAGTGTTGCTCAGGCAGATTATCACTTGGAACATATAGTTTATGAACTCAATTATCAATCGGCGAGGATAGCGAGAGAAGTCGCTTTGGAATTTTCGCAGAATGATCCGGATAAACCAAGGTTTGTTGCCGGCGCTTTAGGGCCAACGAACAAAACACTAAGTCTTTCACCTGATGTAAATAATCCCGGTTATCGCGCTATTACATTTGATGAACTTGCTGCTGCTTATTATGAGCAAGCAAAAGGATTAATGGATGGTGGTGTTGATATTTTATTGATTGAAACAATTTTTGATACGCTCAATGCAAAGGCAGCAATTTATGCAATAGAAAATCTTTTTGAAGAAAGGAAAGAAAAAATTCCAATAATGATTTCGGGCACCATTACCGATGCCAGTGGAAGAACATTAAGCGGACAAACAGTTGAGGCTTTTCTTATTTCCATATCACATATTCCCCTGTTAAGTGTAGGATTAAATTGTGCTTTAGGAGCCAAACAATTAAAAGAACATATTAAAACCCTTGCCGAAAAAACAGATTTTTTTGTTTCTGCATATCCAAATGCAGGATTGCCAAATGCTTTTGGTGAGTATGATGAAACTCCGGAAAGTAATGGGAATGATGTAGAGGAATATTTGAAAAATGGTTGGATAAATATAATTGGAGGATGTTGCGGAACAACACCTGATCATATAAAATACATAGCTGAAGTTGCGAAAAAATATAAGCCGAGAATTCCCAGAACGCTTCCTAAATTACCATCCTTTTCGGGACTGGAACAATTTGAAATTTTTGAAGGAAGCAATTTCGTAAATGTTGGAGAAAGGACAAATATTACAGGTAGCAAACAATTTAAAAGGTTAATTACGGAGGAGAAATATGATGATGCTTTAATAGTTGCACGACAGCAGGTTGAAAATGGTGCTCAGATAATAGATGTGAATATGGATGAAGGGATGATAGATTCCGTGGAAGTGATGAAGACATTTTTGAATTTGGTAGCAGCAGAACCTGATATTGCGAGAGTGCCGGTAATGATAGATTCCAGTAAATGGGAAGTGATCGAGGCCGGTTTAAAATGTTTGCAAGGAAAATGTATAGTGAATTCCATTTCCTTAAAAGAAGGGGAAGATAAATTTATATATCAGGCAAAAAAGGCAAAAAAATTAGGCGCCGCTGTTATCGTAATGGCATTTGATGAAGAAGGTCAGGCAACAACTTTTGAAAAAAGAATTTCCATTTGCAAAAGAGCGTATGATTTATTGGTAGATAAATTAAATTTCGAACCTACTGATATTATTTTCGACCCGAATATCTTAACTGTCGGCACCGGTATTGAGGAGCATAATAATTATGCCGTGGATTATATTAATGCCACCCGGTGGATAAAAAATAATTTGCCAGGAGCATTGATAAGTGGAGGTGTAAGTAATATTTCATTTTCTTTTCAGGGATTTAATACAGTGCGGGAAGCCATGCATTCATCCTTTCTTTATCATGCCATTAAAGCTGGAATGGACATGGGTATTGTGAATGCAGGAATGATAGATATTTATGAAGATATAGATAAAAATCTTTTGGAAAAAATTGAGGATGTTTTATTTAACAGGAATGAAAATGCAACAGAAAACCTTATAACTTTTGCAGAAACCCTAAAGAAAAAAGATCAAGCGGAAATTGCAACTGACGAATGGCGGGGTAAAAGTGTGGAGGAGCGACTTGCACATTCCCTGACAAAAGGAATTACTGAATTTATAGATTTTGATATTGAAGAAGCGCGATTAAAATATGCCAAACCACTTGAAGTTATTGAAGGACCATTGATGGCAGGGATGAATATAGTAGGTGATCTTTTTGGGTCGGGTAAAATGTTTTTACCTCAGGTTGTTAAAAGTGCAAGGGTAATGAAAAGAGCCGTTGCATATTTGCAGCCATTTATTGAGTTGGAAAAAAAATCATCAGGAAATACCTCCAAACATCCGAAAGTTTTAATGGCAACAGTAAAAGGGGATGTACATGATATAGGAAAAAACATTGTAGGAGTTGTTCTTGCTTGTAATAATTATGAGATCATTGATCTTGGTGTGATGGTTTCTGCAGAGAGAATTCTAACAGCTGCATTAGAAAATAAAGTTGATCTGATTGGCTTAAGTGGATTGATCACCCCTTCACTGGATGAAATGGTTAATGTTGCACAGGAAATGGAAAAAAAAAATTTTAGCATTCCCTTATTAATTGGTGGAGCAACAACATCCAGAACGCACACTGCTGTAAAAATTGCACCTGCTTATTCACATCCTGTTATACATGTAACAGATGCTTCACGCAGTGTTACAATTGCAGGAAAATTATTAGGGAAAGAAAAACCGGGATTTATACAAGCAATAAAAGAGGAGTATCTTATACTTGAACAAAATCATAAATACAAACAATCGTTTAAAGGATATATTACACTTGAAGAAGCAAGAAAAAACAAATACCAGATCGATTGGCAGAATTATGTAAAACCAGAACCAACATTTACAGGAATTAAAATATTTGAAAATTATTCGCTGGAAGAATTATCGGAGTATATTGACTGGACCCCATTTTTCCAGACCTGGGAATTGCATGGAAAATATCCGGAAATTTTAAATGATGAAATAGTTGGCACTGCAGCAAAACAACTTTTCGATGATGCTCAGGTGATGTTAAAAAAAATAATTAATGAAAATTGGTTGGAGGCGAAAGCAGTTATCGGATTTTTTAAATGTTATGCTGAGGGCGACGATATTATTCTAGTGGATGATAATGGAAATGAGATAAAAAGACTATTTAACCTGCGGCAGCAAAATAAAAAAGCGGATGGGCAGGCGAATTATTGTTTGAGTGATTTTGTCGGCCCCATCTCGGTCTTCCCCATAGGGGAAGATGTCGTAACGAGCGAGAATATCGATAAAAATGATGAATTAAGCTCGCTTGATACGAATAATACGGAGGAACTAATTAATGATGATGGGCAACCGTATCAAACAGCTGATCCACAAGTTTATAAATATTTGAAAAGCTTTGCAAAAGATAACCGGACATTCAGTACCGAAGCAGAATTAATTTTATGGAGACATCTTAAGGGGAAAAAATTAGAAAATTATAAATTCCGACGTCAGCACATAATCGGGAGGTATATTGCTGATTTTATTTGCATAAAAAAGAATTTAGTTATTGAACTGGATGGATTAATACATCAGCTACCTGAAAATAAAGAGTCAGATGAAATTAGGACAAACTATTTAAATGAACATGGTTTCACTGTCTTACGATTCAAGAATAGTCAAATATTAAATAATATCGAAAACACAATTTCGAAAATCCTAAATGCATTAGATTCACTTCCAGATAATACTAGAAACTATACTGCAAACGAAAATCAAAAAGTCCCCTATGGGGATTTAGGGGATAGGGCCGGTACTCTCGACCATATCGGTGCATTCACAGTTTCAACGGGATTTAAAATTGAGGAACAGATAGCGCTGTTCGAAAAAAGTCATGATGATTATTCGGCTATACTTTTAAAATCGTTGGCAGATCGGTTAGCGGAGGCTTTTGCGGAAAGATTGCATGAACGGGTTCGAAAGGAGTTTTGGGGATATGATAAAGGTGAAAAATTAAATACAAAAGATCTGTTAGAGGAAAAATATCAAGGAATAAGACCGGCTCCGGGATATCCTGCTTGTCCTGATCACACGGAAAAAATAACTTTATTTAAGTTATTGGATGTGGAAAATAATATTGGAGTTGAACTTACCGAAAGTATGGCAATGTTTCCGGCAGCGAGTGTTAGTGGCTGGTATTTTGCACATCCTGAAGCCAAATATTTCGGTGTTGGGAAGATAGGAAAAGACCAGGTTGAAGATCTTGCAAAAAGAAAAAACATTTTGTTTGAAGAAATGGAAAAATGGCTGCGTAGCAATATTAATTATTGAATAATTAAATTTCCACTGAAATATTTTAATTGGAGCTCAGCAATTTTGGCATTTAATTCTTCGGTGAGCTACCTGTTTTCCGTATTTACATTTTGCAACTAATTTCTCGTTATTCTACGGAGGTAATAGCTCGGGGGTTAAATTTTTCATGAGGATGGACAAATTTGGTTTTGCTGATGTGATATTTTGGAGTTCAATTTTCATCAGCTGAAATGAGGTTTCCTATTGATTAAATAAAATTACAAGATTGGTATTTACAGTTAATTGAATTTGAAGAAGATCCAACTCAGTGTTTATGATTCTTTATTATATTTGTCTGGGTTGAAAATAATTCCATATTTTAATTTTAACATATTTAAATCCTCTTTAAAATAAGAATATGCTATCTTCTCTTCCTCAGCCGAAATCACCTTTTGTTTCATTTCCTTTTTATTAATAGCATAAACCTTATCAATTATTCCAGATTTTATGATCAATTTCCGAAATGGTCTTAAAACAAATGAGATTAATTTTCTGACTGCGCTTTCCCTATTCAATAATAGCTGTTGCAACCATTTACTTTTCACCCCTGATGCCGCATTAAATTTTGTTTTTCCCGGCTCAAATGGGATGTAAGCTATTTTTAATTCTGAGGCTAATTTTTTATAGAATAAGTCCGGGTCATTTTTAAGATCGCTCAGTTTCAATAAAATAAAATTTTCCAAAGGGAAAAATTGTTGCCAATAACTTAGGTGTTCATAATATAAACTGCCATAAAAATGACAGGTATTGTTTAATACCGCAATATCGTCACTTTGCAACCTCGTTTTTTCCAACTGAATGGAATCGAGAAAGGGAATATTTTCTTTTTCATGACCATAATTTACAGAATAATTATAATTTGAATATGCTCGTTCTACCGGATCACGCAACATAACTATCAATTTCATATCCGGATTATAATTTCTTATTTTTTCGGGTGCTTTTTTATCTATCAACAAATAGGTATCAGCAGTTGCCATTATTTTCTTGTCGCTTTGTTCAAACAAAGAATGAAAATATTTTTCTCCTCGTTTATAAAGATCCTCAATTGAAAAATAATGCACTTCTTTTGTTATAGAAAAATTCACTTCCGGATGATTGGATAGATATTCATAAATTGAAGTTGTTCCACTTCTTCCGGCTCCTATTATGAGGGTATTTACTTTCATTTTTTTCCGGCCAATCTTTTTAATAAATACCAGGAATATTCGTTCTTAATTATTTGTTCCGCATTAAATGTTCCATTTTCCATAGGAATGCGCTCAATTAATGCAGATATATATTGATCCTTTAAACCGGCAGTTCCGAAAAGAAGATCAATTTTTAATTCCCTTTTAAGGCGCTCTATCGTTTTACTATCAACACCTTCGGCAGTAAATGGAAATGCAAAATATTTTTTCTGAGCCGGAAAATTATCCTCAACAAAAAACATACTTTTTTTAGTTTGTTCCAATTGCTCTTGGGAAGTAATTTTTTGATACAGAGGATGATCATGACTATGCCCGCCAAATTTATAACCCTCAGCAACCATTTGATTTATTTCTTCAGAAGTCATATAAGGCGCTGCTTTCTTTAAATACCTTCCGAAATCGATTTGAGTTTCTCGTCCTATTTCATTTATGATATTTTGATCTGCATAGCTTAATGACAATAATTGCTCAGTTATTTTTTTAATGTCAGTAGTGTCACATTTTAATGTTTTTTTAATGGTATCCCTTATGTTCTGCTCTTGAAGATGGTCAATAATAATTGATACTTTATATCTGTAAAACAAATCTTTATTATCAACGAATGCAGAATTTAAAAAAAATATTGCGGGGATTCCTTTTTTATTTAA
>JAYSYX010000129.1:0-12453 GCA_043727235.1 Bacteroidota bacterium | reverse complement strand
CGCCGATCATTCCACCTGAGGCATTAAACGTGCAATTTCCTGTTGGGGTAATGGTATATACATTAACATATCCCATCGCCACAGTAACCACTCCCGTTGTTGTTTGGATTGCGGCTGTGTTTTGCCCGAAAGCCGATAAGGAAAAAAGAATGAATAATATTAAAATAAGGTTTTTCATAATTTTACTACTATAATATTTAATGAATACTGCATTGCGGTTGCTCCTGAACTTGCATACCCCATGATATATTGAATATTTGTTGATGCCTTGGCATAAATTGTGAACACTCCATTAATAGATGAGGCAGTTCCTGTTGTGGCGTTGGCAGCAGATGCTGTTACGTTATTTTGAGTTGAGGTTGTTTTCACCACGTTATCCGCCGCACTTGTATATCTTGCCTGAAAATGCCCTAAGGTTGCCGAAGTTGTGGCTGCTGTTGTTATTTCTGCCGACCAACACACCTGATAAAATCCATCTGCTGTAGCGGTGTAAATATTTGTTGCCGCAATTGCCGCTGTCTGAGCGGTTAAATTTACTAAAGCTACTGCAGAGGGAATGCCATTTGCAACCGTTGCAATGCCATTATAACTACCTATTTTGCCCGATAAAGTAGCATTAACCATTGATACAATTCCTGTCAGCGCGGGTGATGCTGAATATACTAAATTTGTAGATCCTGTAGTTCCCGTGGCAGCATTTAAATAATTTAACTGCGTTCCTGTCGTTGTTACCGATGTCGCTCCCAATGTAAACGGAGTCGGTATTGTAACCGTTCCTGTGAAGGTCGGAGAAGCTAAGGGAGCCTTTAAATTTAATTGTGTTTGAATTGCACTTGTTACATTATCTAAATAATTAAATTCCGTATTATCAACAACCCCCGTATTTATTTTCGTTGCATTTATTGATCCCGCTAAATCGGCGTTTAATATACCTCCCGTTAAATTTAATTTTGAATATGCGATTGCCGCACCCGAATTAATATCCGCATTTAATATTGAATTAACGGCATAAGAAAAATTAATATTAGGGTTGGAATAAGTAACATCTAAATCCGAACTTAATAAAGAACCCGTAACCCATTCCCCATCTGTTGTATTACCGATAAATAAACTCCCATCCGTTGCTACGGAATTTTCATAAAGATTAATTCTACCCGTTGCGCCGTTCATTTCTATTTTTTGCACCTTAAATAAATCCGTTGCATCATCGTAACTAAATCCCGCTTTGTTAATCAATAATGTTCCGTTTCCGAATGTAATTAAATTATCGTCAATCGGCATTGATAATAATGACAAATTCGCCGACACATCAGCCAATGCCATAACACTTCTACCGTATGCTGTTGAAGCTGTTTCCGCCCATGTATTAATTCCCGTTGTGTATAACATTTTATCCGCCGCCGAACCTAATAAATTAAATACTCCCGTTCCTGAATTATAGCCTATTGGCGAAGTTGCCGACAAAGCCGATAATGTTAAAGGGGTATACCATACAAGGTTTACATCGTCACCCACAACCGACCCTACCTTTAATGCTTGGTCTAATGACCCTTTAGCCGCAGGAAATAATAAATTCATATCCGCGCTCCATGGAACCCTACCTATGGAAAATAAATCACCGCCTAAATCCATATATCTTAAATATAATCCATCAATCCACATCGTACCCAATGCGAAATTGCCAATATATAATTGATCCGCGGTTAATGAAGAATTATCTATCCCGTTTGTAATCACAACGGAACCCTGCGTAAATCCAGTTACATCGCTCGCATCACCGATTATCAAACTATTTGTTCCTTCAATCCAAACACCTTGCAAATCCTGTGCGATATTCCCCGCCGCCGAACCATATAAAAACGGCGTTGGGTTTAATCCTGAAATACCACCTGCGCCGATACCTGTTGAACGGGTTACATCCCCATTAACATCAATACTTAATAAAAACCCAGTCCCGTCCAATCCTGTTAATCTCAAAGTATCTGCTGTTAGTTCTACATCTTGATTAATAGTTGAACCTACCCCTACTTTAAATTTGCGATCAACAAAAACCGTTTTCGTAAAGTGGTAGTTATCATTTTCGTGAGTAATCGGCACAGGAAACAATTGAGCCTCCGCAAAAAAAGGAACCAATAAAAGTATAAATAACAGTTTTTTCATTTTACCATTTTGATGTTTAGCTTTGGTTTGAAAGTTCTGATCCCAGTTTCACTGAAATTATAAGTTACCCCATCAACTATATTTAATGCAGTTCCCATGTATTTATTAAAATCCATATAATAAATATCTGCTGTTGATTGTGCGTTGGCAACCGCTATGCTTAACTTATCCGCCGGCGCTTCTTCCGTGTTCAATCCGATGTGAACCTTCACACCTCCCTGACTTGAGAATAAATCCGCAAAAGGCAGATACTTAGCGTATGCCTGCCAGCAAAGAAATGGTTTTAAGTAATCTCTGAAAACGGAGTATAATTCTTTTTCAGTCCAATAAGTAGTTTCTGTTAAAGGGTTTTTGTTTGTCCCGTTTAGGATTGAAATAAACACTCTTTGCTCGTAAAGAACATAATTCCCCACTACATAAGCCGTTGCTCCTGCCCAAGCCGGTGCATTATAAACCAATCCTAAATTAGTCCACATCGCAGTAGGTATCAAACCTTTAAGCCTGTCATTTGCAAAATTATTAGCATGTGTGAAACTATCGGTATTGATATTTGCCGAGAAGTTAGGAACTATCCCTACTAAATCTGATTTTGTTATTAAGTTGGTTCTTGCGGCACTCATGCTGTTGTTTTTGGTGATAATCCTAAAAGCGATCTTTTTTCCTCAGATGTTAATTCCTCCAATACTTTATTTGCAACAAGTGCATCCAGTCCCGATAATGCTGTCAATATTTTTTCAGCATCGGAAGGGATTGTTTTTTCCAATGGAGGCAACCCGCCTTGTTTTCTTATCTCTTCGTCTGTCATTTTCGCCCACACTTCAGGATCAATAAATGATATAGGAATGTATCTCGTTATACTCCAATCCCTACCCGGCCATAACATATTGAATACCGTTGTAATGTCGTTTTGCTCGTTCGCCACAGAATTTGAAAGTTGGAGCGAAGCATTGGCAATAGCTTGTGTATTCCCTAAAGTAGTAACTGCATCAAACCCAACTAACACCGGATTAACTCCGACATTAATACATAACTTTTTATCGAGCGCCTCCCGTTTTTCAATCGATCCTGAAATGATTTTTTGCACATCGAATTGCTGAAGTATCGGAACTTCTGCCTTTGTGGGAGCTGTCATTAACATTGCCCTCATTCTATCCGCCGTTCCGTCTGCATTATCTTTCGTGCCGCCTGTAAATTTGTTCAACAGGTTATTTATAATATCCCAGTAACTTTGTCCGCCGTATTCTTCTTTTTCTTCTTCTAAATTCGTTCCGATTAAGGTCAAAACAAACGAGGTCATAAATGAGTTGATAGCCATTTCAAGGTCAAGACTCATAAGCTCGGTTGAAGTCCTTACATCCATCTCCCCTGCAAACCAATCAGGTATCGGGTAGTGAAAACTGATTGCATCTTTTTTCCAGTAGTAAAGAATTTCCCCTAACACCTTGCCACCGTGTTCATACTTGCCCTCTTTGCGAACTTTTTGGAACTCAGGATAAACAATGTTTTCGCCTCTTCTGAAATCTTTTTGTCCCCATTTTTGATTGACTTCATAATCCCCATCCATACGCCGTCTTATAAGTTCGTGCGATGTGGCCTCGGCACTTATGTCACCTTTGCCGGTTCTTTTGATATAAAGGTCAACGGATCCAAAAAGAACTCTCGAAAATGCAATATCTGCAAGCAACTCATTAGCGGTCTTACCGGTTTCTTTGTCAACTACGAACTTTGCGCTTTCTTCATTTGCAAATCCATTAGCTACAACGTATTTACTTCGCTCACGAATTGCAAGCAATAAAGTAGCATTGTTACTCAATAGCTGTATCATTTCCTGTGGGAGCTTATTATCAGTCCCATAGAAATAAGTGCCTTCCTGCTTATTAGACATTCGAGGAACGAACCTATTAAGGAACTCCCCGAGCGTTGGCATCTTAAATGAAGAAGTGACAGCGGTTCTTTTACTCACCTTTTACGGGTTTCTCTTTTATTTCTTTTACAAGATCACCCTTGTCGTTCTTTACAAGAATTTCGCCGATCGCATCGGTAAAAGTTTCTGCCTTTAATCCGAAAATCTTTAATCCGGGAAAGTTGTATTCTACATTTTCCTTTCCTGTGAATTGATACTTAGTTTGTGCCATAATAATTGGTTCTTTTTTATTTAGAAAATATTTTAATTTGTTATACGCATCTCGAAAACAAGCCTCACAATCTCTGCTTAAATCATTCTTTAATGGGAAAACCTGTATATAAGCATCTACATACAGGTTCCCTTTTATCTTTTCGTATGGATTATTTATTAAATCCCAAACGTTCATTATAATATTGCTTCCAAATATGCGATGTTAGCCGTGAATGTAGGGGATATGTCAATATTGAAATAGCGCTCTTTGTTTCTTAACTCCCCGCTAAATGTCATTGCCATAGGTTTGCGCCCGTTTATTTCGGTTCCGCTTTCTTCTATACCTGTTTCAGCGTTTAAGCCTCCCCAAGGATCGGATACCGTTCCTTGAACAATGTCAAGTCCCCAAATTGTAATATATCCACCCGGATCAGGAACAAAGAAAACCAAGTCCTCAGCGTTGGCTAAGGTTTCGATAGTTTGATTAAGCAATGAAGTATTGGAATACAATACTAAATTTAGCTTCTGCATCCATGTTGATAATGCTTCGCCTTTTGAAAGTTCAACAGATGTAGAGTTCTTTCCTTTCTTGCCGTCAATTTTCCAAAGTGTTTTTGTTGCTACCATTACGATAGTTTCCACATCTTTAGTTGTTGCGTCAACGGTATAAGAATCTATGTCCGCTAAATTCGCAGCGTAAACATAACTACCAACTCCGCCCGCTCTTTTGAGCGCTGCACAAGCCGGTGCAAAATCTGCATTCAATGATGCGCAAGTTCCTGCCATTTGTTTTTATTTTAAGGGCGGTTATTATCCCGCCCAGTTATTTAATTATCCGAGGTATAAAACATTCATTGACTGATGTGTTACGTGAGCGAACTCAGTGAACACAATATCGTATGCCCATGTCTTTGAGAATGTTGCCACTCTGTCAACTTTCAGCATATTCACATCGTTAATCATATCTGTGCACCAGTGGAGGTCAGATGGTTTTGCAATCACCAAACAATTCTCCGGAAGTGGAACAAATTTTATCTCAAGTCCATTGTAGTAATATTTCCCACCGATCAAAACAAAAATGTCACGATATGTAGCATTTGTGTTGTAAATGTTTATCAGTTGCATATGCGATTTAGGTGCGTATATGAAAGGTAGATCACTTGGATCTTGTAAGTTCAAAGGATTGATAGCTGTATATGATTTTACATACTCAGTTACAATGTTTGCACTTGTGATGGTAGTTCCTAAAACCTTTACACGGGTTCCTAAAGCAGCATTGTTATAGATCATTCTCGTAACTACACCATCAAATTGAGACGGAGTTAAGGATGCTGCATATGTTTGTTCTGCTGCACCAACTGATCCCTGACCTACGCCGGGTGTTAAAGCTGCGATAGCTGTTTGGGTTGCAGCCGTGGTTGCGTTCCAAAATTTAGCTTCCGCATCAGCCGAAACTTTACCGGCAATTAGCGTATCGAGAACTACCCTTACAAATTCGTCTCCGATATCTTCCCATGCACCTTTTTTCATAGATGCTTTGTAGCGTCCTTTTCTTAAGGTTTCTGGAATAAAAGTATCGTAATACTCCACTTTAATTGGAATTATCTGGGTATCCAGCAATGTTATTGAACCAGATGCAGAAGGCGTTCCTGTGCTATACGCTTGTTGCGTAACTGTTGCACTTGCGTCACTGAATATAGTATCGTATTTAACGTCATCCTGAAAGGTCACTAACTCATCGTTGACAGTTTGATTTTGGTAGAACATTTCTAAGAAAATATTCTCTACCATTTTTCCGCGCAGTTCGACTGCTGTGTAAGATAATGCCATAATTATTTATTTTTTTTAGGGTTATTTTTAATTTCTTTTATTTCAAATTTGTGTTTATCCTCTGGATGCTTGGATGTCCACCATTCAAACATCTGCTCCGTAATTTCTTCGGGCTGTCCGGTTTGTATTCCAAACGGGTAAAATGTTTCGCCTTCTTTTAATTTTATCCCCATAATTCTCTTTCTCTTTTTTTGTTTTCAGCATGCTGCTTCCATTTAGGAAGGTCCACATTTTCACGAGGCACTTGGTTCAAAGGATTACCACCGGAACCAATGATCTTATTTTCCAACTCCGTGAATTTGTTTTGAGCCTCTACAATTTTGGTATTCAGTTCCGTTGCTTCTGTTTTTGCAGCAGTTAGTGAAGCCTCCAATTCTGCTACCTTAGCTATTGCCTCGGCAAGTTCCTTTGCTGAATCAACAGCTTCTACAATTTCAGTTACCTTACCACCACTTACAATATAATCGCCGTAAGTGCCGTCCGATAATGCTGAGGTCATTGCTTCGTCACTGAATACATCAGTTCCAACAGCTAATTCACCATCATAATAAAATGTGGTATCGCCGATTGTTTTACTTGCATTTTTTGCGGAAGGGATATGTTTTGCGAAGGTTTTTTGAAACCATGCTTTTAATCCTTTTACCTCTTCAACCAATTCTGTATTATTTGACATATCAATGTTTTTTGTTTTTGAATAATATGCTACTGCTTTGTATTTCACGAACTCGTGAAATTTGTTTTTCTTATTATCTGAAATTAGCCCGTCAGCAAGTCCCAAGTCTATGAATGTTTGTGCATTCATAAATTTTTCGTTATCGAAATAATCCCTTAGTTCAGTTTCATTTGCTTTCGCAGATGGACGTGTCATGTAAATCGAAAACAATTCGTTACTGATTAACTCTAATTGATCTGCAAGTTCCCTTAAGTCTTCAGCGTTACCTTGCGCCCAATCTACCCATGCTGGGTGTATCATTCCGTCTCCAAATTCAGCGATATAGATTTTATCCCCAGCCATTGCGATAATAGAGGCAATAGAATAAGCCTGTCCGATAATGTTTACAGTAATTGTTTTTTTGGAATTTTTAAGCAAGTTGTAAATTGCCTTGCCTTCGTTTACAGAACCTCCACCGCTTGAGATATTAACAATTATATCGGTTTCGTCCTTATATATATCTAATTGGTCAGATACGGATTTGAGTGTTACCCCTTCCGTGAAGTAGTCCGCGCCAATGTAACCGTATATGTTTATTTCTGCCATGTTGATAATAATGCAACAAAGCAACCTACTATTTATCAATAATGTAATATATTTACGGTTTCAATACGGGTAAAATAATCCACACATGGGAGTAAAAAAAGGAGCGTTCAAACCTTCGCCGTTTCCAGAGCGTATAGAAACGAAGCTGAAGGGCAATCTTAGAACTGCATTGTATCTTTATATGGAGGACAACGAAACAACAGCCTCCGAAACTTTAAAGGGCGGGATAAGAGTTCTTTGTCGAAGGCAATTAGACGAAATTAAACAAGGGAGAAAACCGATATGAAAGTTATTCTTATATGGTTTTTTATCTTTTATGGAATAATATATTTTGTTTGTAAGTTGAAAAAATAACTACCCGTTCAAACTTGCATTAACCTTTACTGCATTTACATTCCCTTGCACCCTGTTTATTTCGGTAACGTGAACTATGGAAGGCGGCATTAATCGCATAGCATCCATAACAGCCTGTTTTAATTCAAAGGAATTACTTACCTGACTAATATTTGATCGTGACGAAAAACCACCGTCACCTAAAATTAAACCACCTCCTGCAAAGCCCGGAACCCGTAATTTTCTGAATACATCCGCACCGGCTATTTGTTTAATTCCTTGCTGTTGCGGTTCATTCAGTATTACCTCCCCCGTTTTTACAGTTGCTAAAATATTATCGCCGTTGCTTCGCTGAATCGGAGCGCCGTGTTCAGGTGTGATAAGTCCACCCTCGGCGAAACCTGCAATCTGTTGTTTCGCTAAATTAAACGCTGCAAACATTCCCGCTCCTACAATAGCAGTTCTTACTGTTCCTAAAACTACCCCGTATTGAGCGATTTGGTTTAATGCCATTTCACCTAATTTTTCTCTGAAATAATTTTCAAAGTAATTAAGCAGCATGAGTAAAGAGTTCTTAAAAAAATCTTTTTGCTGTTGCTCGGCACTTTGAAATAAACCCGTAAAAGCAGTCCCCATAATTTCAGAGAATACTAATGCGCGGTCTTTCATTTCTTCTTGTTTCTCGGCAAGTGCAATTCGTTTTTTTAATTGTTCATCTAATAAAGAATTTATAATCGCTTCATTTTCAGCAACTCCTTTTAAACCTTGGCTTGAATTATCTATTGTAGTCCCAATATTTGCCCAAGCCTTTTTGAAAGTTTCGTCATCAACTCCTAATAAATTTTGAAATGCTTTCTGAATATTAGGGGAAGCTAAAAAGTCATCTTTAATTTGTTTATTTAATCTATCTTTTTCAGCACTGGTTAAAATATTTAGTTCCGTTACTTTTTGTCTGGTCGCTTCAATTTCTTTTTTATCATTTACGGCTTTGGTTTCCAATAATGAATTTTCAATTTCTTTTCTTTCCTTTGCTAATTGTAAAGCATATATTTCATTTGCTCTTATCTGACCTCCCTGATATTCTGAAAATCTTAGTTGTCTTTGGTATTGCTCCTCAATTCTTATCAGTGCTAATTTTCTTTCGAGTATTTCTTTTTCTTTCCCGTCCTGACTTTCGAGGGCAAGGATTGTTTGTTGAATACTATTTACCTCCTCCTGTTTATCCTCTAAAAATTTAGCACGTAATTTTTCCATCTCTTTGAAACGGTCGGAGCGTGGGGTGATCGCTTCGTTTAATTTTTCCTGCGCCTCGGTAGCTTCGTCTGCCTTTGTTTTGAACCATCCTAATTTGTCAATAAGTGCCGCAATTCCAACAACGGCAAGTCCTATTCCTGTGGCTGCCAATGCAACCTTAAATCCATTTACGGCACCCGTTGCAATTCGCATGGAAAGTGCATATAAATAATTAATCGCAGTTAATGCTTTTGTTTTTGCAGCTAATAAAAATTGTTGTATATCTGCCTTATTTTGTGCAATAGTCAAAGCAGTTTGTGCAATAGTAACTCCTATCATTACTTTACGTAATATCTCCCCCGCTTTGCTGTCAGTC
Source organism: Bacteroidota bacterium (assembly GCA_043727235.1). Classification (GTDB taxonomy): domain Bacteria; phylum Bacteroidota; class Bacteroidia; order Chitinophagales; family BACL12; genus UBA7236. Next base: position 3,147 of record JAYSYX010000129.1, on the reverse strand, counting down.
CCCATCACTAAAGATAGTATTCCGATACTTCCGCTTAATGCCATAGCGGCACTGTTGGCATCCTGAAAACCATCTTTAATATCATTCTTTGCAACCCTTTGACCTAACGCATCCACCTTGCCTAAATATTGATCCTGTTGTAAAGTGAGTTTTCTGATTTCACTTGTGAGCTTCATTACCTCCTCAGGATCTGTTGCAATACTTCTTTGCTGATCTAGTTCAACTATTTTTTGTTTTAATCCGGTTAATACTCCGCCGTAATTACCGACGTTTAAAGTATTTCTCCCAAGCTGCGTATCATATTCTTTTAGCTTCTGAAATAAAGCGTTTGTCGCAACAGTATTTTCTTTATTCGCATTCGTTAAAACTAATTCACCTTTTGCCGCCCGTTCAAAAGTCCCGCCTAATCTTTTAAGTTCTTTTTCAGCAGCAGCATATAAAGCCATCATTTGTTTTTGGCTGCCTTGTTGGGCTAAATCCGCCTCTGTTTTTTTCTGAATTATAGAAGTGAGATCGTTTAATTCTTTTTTATTTGCAGCTAAAGCTCCGTTTAATTTCGTGAGTGTAATATTCTCCTCATCTGTTAAATCATTGCCCTCTTTTTGTTTAGTATTTAAAATATCTCTTTCCTTTGTCAGGTCTGAAATATTTTTTTTCGCCTTTAATATTTCATTATTAAAAGTATCCGCCTCAATCTCTAAACTAAATAACGCTGTCTTTTTTATATCGCTCATGGAATTAAATTAAGGGTTACTAAAGTGCTTTTACTATTTGTCAAATTAAAATCCTGTATCTCTGAAATTATGAACCAAGCATTTACAACTTCGTCACCAATCGAACCTATCCATATCGGAATCGTAATATCTAATTGGTTAATATCGGTATCGGTTAATCGGAATAGCGCGATCAATTGCCGTGGTGTTCTTATCAGTGATAAATAGTTTTCAAAATTCGTTGCGACAATCTTTGACCAAGTTAAGCCATAAGGCAATGAAGGATTTGCGAAGTATGGAATATTTACCGTTGTTTCCGTTCCTTGACTTACCCCGTTCACGAAGAACTCTAAATTTTCACCCGCTCCACGTTTTGTCAATCGGTAATTTTTTGCAATCAATATTCGAGGTTTTAAATCATTTACCCCGCCGATCTCAACATCCACCACCGTTAATAATTGAATGAATTGAAGTTGTGAACTACACCCCGCAAATGGAGCTTCGTATAAATCCGTTTCCACTTTTTTTGCGTTATCCACCGTGAAGGAATAATCAGTCCCCGGAGGTTTGATTACATTCTCATCATCCAGATATTTTAGTTTGTTCGACTTCGCTAATTCAGGATCAATTGCATAAGTTATTTTTGGTCTTACCGATAAGTCTATCTTATTTGTCCAGTCTTTACCGTTGGATATGTTTTTAATTATCGTATCTAACTTTGTTACCGTTACTGTTTTTGTAATTTCATTAACGTGAAGGATCGAGCAGTATTGAAATAAGATATATTCCCATAAAGCAGTTAAATTAATGTCGGGTAAATTTCTACCAACAAACCACGGAGCGCCAAAAACAGCTTCATTAAATAATCCTTTAAATCTAAATACAGTATATCCGTTACCTTCACCATCCACTCCGCCCTGAAATGCAGCGTTCTGAGTTATTGATGTAGCAGTTACATACACTGTATAACCCGCCTCCACAAAATAAAATCCACCAAAACAATTAAAACTTGAATACGTTGCGCCGAAACTATTTGTTGCTGTGTCAATTAAGACAGCAGCGCCAACGGGAGGTTTTTTATAAAGGTTAAATGTGATATTCGTTGTGGTTAATGCAACGGAACTTTTTGCAGATACTTCCAAAGCAAAGGAAAAATACGCCTCAAAAGGTGTGGTATAATTAGGAGTTGCAAAATTATTGTTCGCATCCGTTACCTCCACCGCAAATGTCATATTTGTTTCCACAGATACGGTTATACTTTGACCTGAACTATACGCCTCGAATGCACAAGAGTTTATTTCATACTCGGTATAAATTACTACTTTCTTATTTGAAAATGGAATAATGAATTTAGGGTAATAACTATCCGAATCCAACTCATTTACTAATGTATATCCGTTTTGAGTTACTGACCTATTCAATATCGAATTAACATAAATTGCTGGGTATAAACTTTCGCAATTCACATTGTTTGTCACATACTCGCCGTTTATTGTGATATTCGCATCCCAGTCACCGTGGTATATTTCGGGGCCTACCAGTTCGCCGTAATTTATGATAGGATAAATGTAATCCGTGAGCGAGGTAAAGCTACCACTTATCGCTGCGTAATTTCGTGTATGGTCTAAATCCGTGTAACTAAGTGAACCTATCTTTGCATCCTTTAATAAATTAAAAAAGTTTGTTGAGGTTCCGTAAAATCTTACTGTCAAAGGTGCATGAGATATTAATTCACAGGAATAAAGCCTCATGTCTATGCCGTCTTTTTCAGCCGTTACCGTGTATGGAGAATAAACCGAGTTATCAATTGTCGTGATGTTATCGTTAAATCCAAATATCCTTAAATTGTTTTTTGTCTCGGGTAGTTTTACTTCCACAGAATAAGTCAATACCGATTTTAATACCTCTCCTATTTTGCAGAATTGATATTTAACTTCGATATTTTCATTACCGATTAAGTCAATAAGTGATCCGTTTACTTTAATATCGAGTGACATTTATTTTTCCCTCGTTATACATTTTTTTCAACCTGTTGTAAATTGTTTCTGTTGATGCTAAAACTTTACCATCGTGAGTAGCAGGCGCCTCACTGCGAAGTTTCGCAGCTTCACGCTTTAATTGTTTTGCTTTTTTCCCGTTCATTGTATCATTTTATTTAAGAATGCCAACGTAGGCGGCAACGCCGTCTTTTAGAATTATTTTTTTCATTGTTTTTGAATATTTAGTTTTTCTGAATAAATAAATTTGAACGAAAAATTATTTTTCTTATCCCTGTGACTATTGGAGTATTTATTAAATCCCTGCCTGTCAATAAGTATCGGTATATCAAAATTTGCCTCCCCGTATGTGAATGCCTGAACACTATACATCATTCGACTGATAGCATCCAAATGGTTTTGTGCGAATATTTCAAACTCTATTATCTCGCCTTCGT
>JAYSYX010000128.1:0-12456 GCA_043727235.1 Bacteroidota bacterium | reverse complement strand
TGAATCCATTTGTTGCAGGATTCGGATAAATGCCATAGGGAATTTCTTTATAATATGCGCCGAAACAAGTATCGGTTATGATTATAGTTTCAGAACGTTTAATACAATTTGTGCTTGATAATACTTCAACATAATAATTACCTTCAGAATAACACATTAGGGCTGTGTCGCTTGCCATTGGAATCTCTTCCTCATTTTTAAACCATTTCCAGGAGGCGCCCATTATAAAAGGAGTTACTAACCGAACACTATCTGCAGTGCAGATCTCCGTTTCACCTTCTGCAAAAATTTCGGAAACTCCATCGCAAGTAACTTTAATTAATATTCCATCCATAGAACCTAAAGGAGCAGTATTATCACCATCGGTTGAATTTGATGAACCGGCTAAAATAAATCCGCCCATATTATCACTTTCAATATCAACTCCATTATTTTCCAATCCATTTCCACCGTAACAATATTCCCAAAGGAGATCACCGGTTTCATTCACTTTTACAACATACATATCATATTCATAAAATCCATGAAAACCAGGCAATGCCGGAGATAAAGAATTACCGGCAAGAAAATATCCATCCACATCTTTAACTAAACGTAGACCCCAATCGTATCCAACATCACCATAACATTGTTGCCATTCAATAATACCATCAGCATTTGTTTTGCATAACTGAACATCATATTGTCCCGGTAAACACGTAGCTCCTTCATTTAGTCCTGTAGAAAGAATAAGATACCCGCTATCAGGTGCATTTAAAATGTCGTGATAAGACTCGCCCATTAATTCACCGTAACAAACCGAGTTTAAAATATTTCCGACTGAATCTGTTTTTAAAAACCAGGCATCTTCATTGCCGAAATAGGTATGGCCTATTACATCACCATCATCAGACTTTGCATAACCTGCCATTACCAGTTCCATATCTGAATTAACTGTTGCAGTATTTAGTTCATCAAAGGAGGAACCCCCATAAGTTTTTTGCCATAAAATTTCACCCTCTGAATTTATTTTTAATATTAATGCTTCATCTTGAAAATCATATAAAATATGATCAGGTCCGCTTGCAGTTGTTGTACAGATTATAAAATAATTCCCATCACCTGATGATATTATTTTATTTGCCCTCTCCACCGATCCATCACCAAAAGAAAACTGCCAAATAATATCACCTGCACTATTTAATTTTAATATCCACACATCTCTGCTACCATTATGTTCACTCACATCACCTGATGCTTCACCGGAATATCCGGCCACAAGGTAATTTTCTTCATCGATGCTTAATACAGCATTAAATCCGTCATCCTCACTACTGCCATAACACCTGCTCCAAACAACTTCACCCAAGTTGGTCATTTTTGTCACCCAGCCATCCTGACCTTCATGATATCCAACAATACCATTGTCCGACGAATGCGATACACCTGCAACAATTATATTTCCTTCCGGAGTTGTAGTTATATCATAAATAAAATCACTGGCAGAACCTCCAATAGTAGTTTTCCATTCGTTTGTGTATTGTGCAAATACATTTGTTTGTAGCAGGAGAGCCAGCAAAATTAATAGCGTGACAGGAGTAGAAATATATTTCATAGGAAGGTAGTGTTACTCAAAATTAATAAATTTTCAGATGCCAAAATGGATGATATCGGGTTTTTGAACCATAAAATCAGCCATCGAAGCAGGCTATCCCGAATTCTGCACTATTTTTGCAGTAAATTGGTCTCGTAGTTCAACGGATAGAATAGGAGTTTCCTAAACTCTAGATAGCAGTTCGATTCTGCTCGGGACTACACTTTCAAAGTTACATGTCCGCTAAACAGTGGATTCCCTCATGTCGCAAAGCAGGTCCGCCTTTTGGCGGACAATTTTTTTAGGGAGGGATGATAACCTAACTTTGTAAATTAATGGCCCCGTAGTTCAATGGATAGAATACAAGTTTCCGGAACTTGATATGTAGGTTCGATTCCTACCGGGGTCACAGCACTAGCAGGGTTCTTGCCTCCATAAATAATAATTAATCCGGCAAAACCCTGCGATGGCATGTAGTATCGTTCATGCCGCAGGGTTTTGTCGGTATAAAATTTACTGGGGACAAGAACCCTGCTTGGGACTTGACAAGAACCCTGCTTGGACTTCAGGAAAGAAACCTGCTCCGACTACAATTAATAAATGATTTAATTCGAATCAAATCGCAGTAGGTATTTCCGTGGATATCTAAAATATTACAACATCCTTTATCAATTGAGTTTAGGGAGAATACACAATTTTCGTATGATAAATTCGTTAATTAAAATTAGAAAATTCACTATCCCCAACCTTACCATATTAATGAAATTAATTATAACTGCTCTCTTATTTATCAGTTTACTTCCAACCGGAGTTTCACAAATTAAGAAAGAATATTATTTTACTGACTCCATATCTGCAAATACTAAAGAATATCGTTTGGAAAGAGAAAAACAAATTCCAATGTTTTTTACTGCAAAAATACCGGATTGGAAATATTTAGAAATCCCTCTTTCCAAATCAGCAAAAGATAAATATCTCATTAAACTTGTGGGAAATAAATTTTTTGAGCCATCTAATTATATCGTTCGAGAAGAATATCATATTTTGGATTTTACCGGAGATAATAAACCCGATGTGATTTTTACAGGACGAGAACCAAGCGGAGGTGAAATTGACAATATGGCTTTTTTTGAGAATCAGGGTGACAGCTTACGTTTGATATTAAAGTTACTTGGAACCATCATAGATTTTAATAAAGAAAATAAAAGATCTCCTGCAACATTTACAATTTGGGAATGGCCCTGTTGTGATAATGCTTATCACAATATATTTTATTATTCCTATTTTTCAAATGAATTTATCAAGGATAATCTTAATTCGGATCAAGGTCATTATAATCAATCCTATGGAAAATTTATACAAAACAACCACAACAACTTTAAAGTGGTGGATGAATATTTATATGTGAAAAGTACTTATTTACCTAAAAACGGAGTTTTAAAAAGCACAATACATTTTCAAACTATTCGTGATTCTACCTCCATACAAACAAATCCAGCATTACCTATTACTTCATTCTATGAATTTTATATACCGGAAGATTATAAATATAATATGGAACTTTCCTATTTACCCATTAATAGTAAAGGCATTATTATTTGCACAGAAATTATAGATGAAATAGTCTATGCTTTTGTTAAACTGGATACAGCCTATATTAAAAACAAACCAGGTTTCCCAGGGAGAAGTGTTTCGAATTTGTTGGGTTGGGTGAAATTATCTGATTTGGAGGTGGCTGAGTGAAAGTAATTATTTGATGTGCGTAGGAGAATAGAGTGCCGCAGGGTTTTGTCAGTATAAAATTTACTGGAGACAAGAACCCTGCTTGGACTGAATACTTAACAAGAGCCCTGCTCGACTGACTCAAAGCCACTTGGTTCCAATTATTTTCCAAAAAGATTGCATAATTAATTGCAATTCTCAAAAATCAAAATACGTATTAAACAAATCCGTTTTTAATGAAAGCATGATCATTTTTGTGGAGATGGTCTCATTTTCATTTTCAAAGGTGCGGATGAAGATCTGGCCTTCGAGATTGAGATTGATAGAGGGATTTAATAAAATGCCCGCACGGAGATCTGTGCTTTTAATGGTGGTTCTTAAACCCTGGCCAATAAAATTTCCATAGGAATCGGGGAATAAAGGAATGGTGAAATCTGATTTAAAAATATCGCCACCAAAATTTTCACTTATATTATTATCATAGCCAATAACTGCAGATTGCAATTTTGCTTCGAGATAATATCTTTGAAAAAAACGATAATTAAATATGCCGATGAATTCCCGGAAATTCGCACCGAGTGGATGTGCCAATGCTTGATTATAATGCGAATAATTTTGGACAGGTTCTTTATGTGCGTAGGTGTATGGATTTGCCTGATTCATTTCCGCCTGCACAATTAAATTTTTAATTCCGCCGGGTTCATAAAATTTTAATCCCGCCTGAATTCCGAATTTATTTCTGTAATACCCATCTCCTCCACGTGCCGCCGCAACGTCGAGATCGTCCATCATAAATTGTCCGTAAACAATAAGGTCTTTTATAGGTTTGAATTTAATATTTGCTCCAATAACAGCATTATCCGGTGAACCCAAACCAAATTCTATGGGACGGAAAAAGATGATAGGATTTATATAATTAACATCAAATCCGCGAAATCTTGTGGAGTCATTTGCAGGCCAGATAATTCCCTCAAATAAACTTACCTGCACCCAATCAAAAACATCGTAACTCAAATAATGAAAGGAGCCGAATTTACGTGTTATACCAATTACGGAATCTACTGTTCCTGAAACAGCATCATCAAATTCAGTATAAAGATTTACATATTTGAATTTCCAAACCGATGTTGTGATCTTAAAAAACGGATAATACAATGCGTTATCACTTAGCAACATACTGCGATATCCATCTCCAAAAAAATTCTTATCGTGCCCTAATTGAAAACTAAAATTTTTTGATGGAGTATATGAAATATAACCTGTTGCATTAGAAAAATCGAAAGCGGCTTCTTTAAAATTACGCACCTTTCCTTGTCCGGGAACTACCTGATAATATTTAATGAATGGCACCATATAATCAGGATATTTCCCTTGATTTTCGCGCATGGTAGCATTAAAAGAAACTTTTCGTTTTTCACCAATATCACCTGATGCGGAAACTCCGCGTGTATTTATCCAAACTCCTTTTCCTCCGTTAGCCGCATCATATCCACCACCAAAATTAATAAGCGGATCTAATCGCAAATGAAAATCTTTTTGATGAACCCCAACTATGGTATCATACATGGTCCAGTTCCAAAGTTTACCCCAAAAATTACCGCCGGGAGTTTTTTCCAGTTGAAAAATTTCGTCATAAGTAATTACGGAATCTAAATCGCTGAAACGATAGGGACGTATGGAAGTATGAAACTGTGTTCCTTGTTTATTAAGATAAGGTTCGTACCAGTTATAAATATTTCTGTTGAGAGGTAAATAATTTTGTTGTGCCGAAACGGTTAAAGTGAGGCAAAATAAAACAAGTAGAAGATTAAACCGCATTTTCATTTCCTTTAAGCATACTCCAAATCGTTAGAAACACAATTTTTACATCGAGCCAAAAACTCCAGTTTTCGAGATACCAAAGATCGTACTGCACTCTCTTTTCCATCATCACAGGATCGGTGGTATCTCCACGGTAACCATTGGCTTGCGCTGCTCCGGTAATGCCGGGTTTCACAAAATGGCGAACCATAAAGTTATTTACAATTTTTGAATATTCTTCTGTGTGTTTCAACATATGCGGACGAGGACCAACAACACTCATGTCGCCCTTTAATACATTGATGAATTGCGGTAATTCGTCGAGATTTGTTTTTCTTAAAATGGAACCTATGCGAGTAATTCGCGGATCATTTTTAGTTGCTTGTTTTGTATCAGCCTCTTCATTTACTTTCATTGTGCGAAACTTATAACAGAGGAAGTCTCTGTTTCCTTCTCCGCTGCGTTTTTGTTTAAAAAATACAGGGCCTCTGGATGATAATTTTACGGTAAGGGCAATTAAAGGGAACAACCACCATCCCACCAAAAGGAAAAATAAAAAAGCAAAGGCAATATCAAAAGTTCTTTTTTGTAAACGGTTGTATAAATTATCAAGCGGTTCGGGGCGGATACTTAATATTGGTGTATTTCCGTAATACTCGATATTGATCTTTTTAAATTGTTTGCTGATATAATTTGAAAATTCAGGCACTATTCTGAAACGGATCATTCTTTCATTACTGAATTCCATCAGATCATCTACATAGGCACTCATATCTGAAGGCTGCAATGCGAAATAGATCTCATCCACCGAATTTTTTACACAAAAAGATTTTACATCCTCCAGATTACCTTCCACCTCTTCCATAGCAGTTTCGGGGTCATCGAAATATCCGAGGAATTTGTATCCGAATTCGTTGTGTTCGCGAATTTCTTTCACAAATTGAAGAGATGCGCCTGTGGTACCGATAACAATTATCCTGCGGTAGTTGCCTCCTCTTGCGCGATATCTTTGCAAATAAGTTTCAAACCCTATTCTCCATACCAGATCTAAAACGGTAAAAAATAAATAAGTATATGCTAATTGTGCACGCGAAAACTGATATCCTTTTATCAGGAACAAATAGGTAAAGGTGAGCAATGCCTGAAATGCAAGCACTTTTACGAAACGGAATACCAGGTATTCGTAACCACTTCTTCTTTCTAATTTATAATAATTGAATACGCTGGTAACAAGAAACCAGATAAGGTTTACCGCAACCAATAACATAGCAAATTTCCTGTCAGTAGTTATCTTGGAAACTCTGTCGAAGCTGATGAATACAGCTATCATAAAAGATACATTGAGCAGAACTATGTCTACAAGGAAATATACGAGCTCAAGAAATTGCGAGTATCTTCTTATCATGATTTTAATCCGGTCTTTTAACAGATGCTAACATACCATTATTGGTTGCGTAGCAAATTGGTACTTTTTTACATTAAAATGACACAATTGGGCGCAAAAATAAACAAACTTGGTCGAATAATTTACGTTCATTACCGAAATGTTAAAATTTAGACCTTAATGCTGATGAAAATTCAATAAGAGATGGATAGTGGAGGTCAGGTTTGCCTTTAAGTTTATGAGAAATTAATACTATTTTCATATTGAGTTTTTCGCCGAATTCCATATCGCTTATCGAATCTCCAACCATTATGGATTTATTGAAATCAATCTCGGGAAATTGCTTCTGAGCATCGAGTGCCATTCCGGGTTGAGGTTTGCGGTGAGTGGAACCTTCCTCACTTACATCTGGACAAAAGTAAATTGCATCGATACGGCCACCTGAGGCAGCAATTTCAAATCCAAGATTTTCGTGGATTGCATTCAGAGCATCCGGCGACATCAATCCTCTTCCAACCCCGCGTTGGTTGGTAACGATTATTATTCTTTGGAAGATTTGAGCAAGGTCTTTAATCGATTCTTTTACTCCGGGCAAAAATTCAAACTGTTCCCAGCTGCGCACATAATCGTCGTCAATTTTTTTATTGATCACTCCGTCGCGGTCGAGGAAAAGTGTCCAGGTGTTGTCGATTTGCAGATCGTTGATGGTCATTGGGGCAAAGGTGGGGATAATTTTTTGGTTGAAGGCGTTGAAGGGGTTGAAAGCGTTAAAGGGGTTGAAAGCGTAACAAAAAATTTGCAGGGTTACAAGGTTTATTTCGGAGGTGAAACTGCCCACTGCACACTGTTTACTGCCCACTTTTAAAGGGGTTGCAAACGTTGGCTTGGTTAGCAGGGTTTATTACGGATTAGACTTCGACTGTGACTGCCAACTGCCACTGCCTACTGCTTAAAATCATCCTGTGCCTTAGCATAATCTTCAGGTATTCCGATATCGATAAAATATCCGTCGAATACTTTTCCGAAGACATTGCCTTTAATAAATTCTTTTTCAAGAATTTCTTTTTCGAAGGAAAATTTAACGGGTAAATTTTGTGAAAATATTTTTTTATCGAGACAATATATTCCGCCGTTAATTAGACCTTCATCAATGTATTTTTTTTCGTTGAAAGCGATTATTTTATGGTCGTTATCAATTTCAACTGTTCCGTAACGATCAAATTTTTCCATTTTTTTTAAAGCCACAGTTAATAAAGCTTTGTGATGAGTATGCACATTAAATAATGATTCCAGTTCAACATCAAAATAGGTATCACCATTAATTACGTAACTCACTTCCTGATTTGTGTATTTACTTGCCTGCATAATCCCGCCACCTGTTCCTAGCGGATCATCTTCTATGGAATAGGTAATTTTTAAATTATGATAATGATATCCAAAATGATCCACGATGGTTTCTTTTAAATATCCTACCGCGAGAATTACGTGTTCAATTTCCTGATTGATGAGATCGTCGAGAATATATTGCAGAAATGGTTTTCCTGCAACGGGAGCCATTGGCTTGGGTAATAAATTTACAACAGTTTGCAATCGCGTTCCGAATCCGCCTGCAAGCACAATTGCTTCATTTGGTTTTTGCACTTTCATTATTGGGGACGATCAAATAATGCTTCCTCAACAAGTTCGCAAATGATATGTCCAAGCATAATATGAGATTCCTGAATACGAGGAGTATCGTTACTTGGAACATTTAATAAATAATCGCAATTTTCTTTCATTTTTCCGCCGGTTGCGCCAGTCATGGCAACAATTACCATTCCTCTTTCGCGTGCAACTTCAAATGCTTTTAATATATTAGGTGAATTTCCTGAAGTGGAAATACCGAAAATAAAATCTCCTTTCCTTCCCTTCGCTTTTAATACTCTGGAAAATATCTGATCGTAACCATAATCGTTTCCCACTGCAGTTACGTATGATGAATTAACATGTAATGCCTCAGCATCCAAAGGCGGACGATCGAAATAAAATCTTCCGGAAAATTCCGCTGCTAAATGTTGAGCATCAGCTGCACTTCCGCCGTTTCCGCAGAACAATACTTTTTTATCATGACGAAATGCTTCTGCAATTTCATGAGCGATCTTTTCGCACATTGCTATCATTTCCGGGTTATTTAATATTTCATTTTTAACCCTGATACTTTCGGATATTACCGATTTAATTTTTTCTATTTTGCTTCCCATGATGTTAATCCGTATTGACTGAATTCAATATTGTGAACTTCCCCCCCGAATGTATTTAATACATCTATTACTTTGTAGCGTGTATTTCCAGGACAATAAAAAGTCATAAATCCACCACCGCCGGCACCGGAAATTTTCCCCCCGGTAGCACCTGCTTTAATTGCAGATTCATAAATATTATCAATGATATCACTTGATATTCCAACTGCTGTTGCTTTCTTATTTTTCCATCCATATCCAAGAATATCTCCAATACGATTAAGTTCACCTTTTAAGATCGCCTCCTTCATCATATAAGATTGTTCTTTTAAATTATGCATTGCCTCAATCGACTTATCTGATTTTTTTGAAACATTTGACGATTGAGCTTCAATAATTGTAGATGATAAACGTGATGTTCCGGTATAATACATTACAATATTAAATTCCAGTTCCTTTAAATAATTAGGACGAATGCGCAATGGATTTACAATTACCTTATCATCCTTATAAAATTCCATGAAGTTCCATCCGCCAAAGGTTGCTGCATACTGATCCTGTTTTCCGCCAGCCATTGCAAGATCCTTTCTCTCTATGTCGTAAGCTAAATGAGCAATATCATATTCGCCGAGTGGCAACCTCAACCATTCCGTAAAGGCCCCTACAATAGCTACCACTAAGGTAGAAGATGACCCTAAACCAGAACCCGGAGGAGCATCAACATAAGTATTCAGTTCGAAACTAAGGGGTGCATTATGATTATAGTCTTTAATAATTCGATTGTAAACGCCTTTCAACAGATCAAGTGTTCCGTCAATTTCCAGTTTGGAAGTGGAATCGAGTTCAACGGTCTCTCTTTTATCCATAGCCGAGAGCACAATTTTGCCGTCCCTCCGGGGAATAATGGTTGCATAAGCATATTTGTTGATGGTGGCATTCAAAATGCAACCTCCGTAAATATCGCTGTAAGGACCCACGTCCGTTCCGCCGCCGGCTAAACCTATCCTTAATGGAGCTTGACTTCTAATGATCATAATCTGTTTTCCCCTGTGACCTTTCGTAAAAAATTATCCTTTCACCCTCAAAATCGGGTGCAAAGATGATGAAAAAGAGGGGAAAAATATAGAAATGGTTGTAAATTGAAGCTCGAATTGACGAAAAATTAATGTCTGGTTCTTATTCTTTGCCGGAATAAAAGTTAATAATTTAAGCCATAAAAGTTTCTTGCCAGATTCACAAAGAACCAATTTCAATTCTCTTTTGGAGGATCCTTTAAATTGAGCTCACTTAACATTTGTTTTAATTTTTCTGCATGAACCATAAGGTCCATTAATTCTGCCTCCGCCTCTTTTTCTGCATTAGCTTCTGCAGCATCAAGCATTTGTTTTTCCTCATCCGAAAATGTTTCATAGGCAGATTGCAGATTTTTCATCATATTATCTGCTAATGTTTTTAATCTGTTAGCCATTAATTCGGGAGTAATAGGATCTTTTGAAACAAGAGTCATCTCGGTACTTTCATCACAATACCTGCAAGATGGTGCATCGAGTTCGGTGTAACCGGATTCCAGGCCGCATTTTATGCAGCGATAGATCAACATGAATTTTGGTTTTTCTTTCATTTTTAAGGAATTTATTAGATCAAAAATAATTACCTAAAATAAAAATTCAAATTAAAATAAGGATTATTTTACGTGCAGAAATTAATAATCGGTTATCACCGTTTATACCGAATAAATATAAGAGGATCGTATTTTATTTTTTTTTGAATTCTCTCCATACGATTGGAAAAAACTGCATATCATCAACAAAATATCGTTTAAATAATCTTCCCGGTTCCTGTGTGAAACGATAAAACCATTCCATTCCCGTTTTTTGCCAGAATTTCGGTGCGCGTTTTTTCAGATTGAGATAAAATTCGTAGGAGGCACCCATTAATAAAAATAGGGGTGTTCGATATTCTGAGTTCTGGGTTCTAACATGTAGTAGATCTCCTTCGTCGATCACTACATGTTTCAGTTCTGGGTTCTGAGTTCTGAGTTCTGAGTTAAGTGACTGCAACTGAGACTTTTTAAAATGCTCAATCAATCCCAACGCAATATGATTCTGTTTCGGAAAACGTATTCCAATAAAAACATAATCCGGTTTTATTTTATCGAATACTTCTGAGGCGCCGGTAATTACATTTTTTAATTCTGAAGGATTATTTACATCAAAAAAAGGAGGGACATAATATTCAAGGGAGGGATATTCTTTTTTCAGCAACTCGCCTACCTCGGGGCTTGGCGCAACAACCATTACACGTTTATTTTCGCGAATGACCGCTTTCCATAAAAGGGGAAATAATTCACTGCCGGGCAAACGACTTTCTAGTTTTTTTCCCAATAATTTACTTGCCCAGATAACCGGTTGACCATCGGGTAGAATATAATATGATCGTTTAAGAATTGCGGAAAGTTCTTCGTATTTTTTTTCATTTAATTTGACAATATCATCAACATTGGGAGTAAATAACAAAGGCAATAAATTGGAATTTTCATCATATTCCTTATTGAAGTTTAATATGGATGAAATTGTCTCATCAAAGTTTTTATCATTGATAAGATCAAGATCAAAAATTCGGGTTCTTTTTATCATAAAATAATTTCTTAACCCTTATTATTTATTTCTGATATAGTCTATCATGTCTTTAATTGTCTGATCGAGCGAATATGTTTGTTCCCAGCCGGTATCCTTTTTTAATTTTGAAGAATCACCGAAAATAATGGGTTCGTCAGTTGGGCGCAATAATTTGGGATCTACTTCTACAGATAATTTAATTCCCATATAATTTTCTATGATGGGAATAATTTCATTGATGAGATATACTTTATTTCCGGAGATATTATAAACATCTCCCCAAGTGCCTTTATCACTCAATAAAATCAAAGCATTAACAAGATCGCGCACATCAGTAATTGCACGTCTTGTCTGCAGATTTCCTACTTTTAAAACTGTTGCTTTTTTTTGTTCTATCTCCACTGCGCGATGTGTAAAATCTGCAGCCACATCATTTGTTTTCCGCGGTCCGGTAGTATTAAAAATCCTGGCACGAATGCAGCGAATTTTATCGTTCTGAAAATATTGAAAAGATAAAAGATCTTGTCCCACCTTGCTCACACCATAAGGATGCAAAGGCAATAAAGCAGTATCTTCTTTAACAGGTGTATTTTCGGGCGTGAGCGATGCTCCATATTCAGCGCTGGAACAGGCAACAATCACCACGGGATCGTAATTTTTATCCGTTTTCCTCACATATTTGATCGCTTCGAAAATATTAATGGTTCCATTTACATTGGTATCCATGGTTTCCTGCGGACGATGCCAGGAAACAGTTGGGTAACTCTGAGCAGCGAGGTGAAAAATTTTATCCGGTTTAATATCATCAATAATATCCAACACCCGCTGATAATACCGCACATCACATTCCACCAGCTGCACTTTACCACGTATATCTTCCAGATCGGTAGTAGGTTTAAAATATGTACCAATTATATGATGCCCCCCCTCTCTGTGAAAATATTCAACCATATGTGAACCCACCATTCCACAGGCTCCGGTTATTAAAATATTCATTTTTCCCTTAGGTTTTCAATTAGGGGTCAAAGATAATGAAGTAAACTTGTTCTGACATGTAGTAGATCTCCTGCGTCGATCACTACATGTTTCAGTTCGGGGTTCGGAGTTCGGGTTAGCAAAAGTTTACATGGTTTGCAAAAG
>JAYSYX010000127.1:0-4581 GCA_043727235.1 Bacteroidota bacterium | reverse complement strand
AGAACACAGAACCCTGAACACAGAACTAATCCATAAACTTTCAGCTCCGAATCCACAGAGTTCCCTTCGGGTAACACTGTGGGGACACTCTTTTTGGGTGGAGAACACAGAACCCTGAACACAGAACTAATCCATAAACTTTCAGCTCCGAATCCACAGAGTTCCCTTCGGGTAACACTGTGGGGACACTCTCTTGGGTGGAAAATTCAGAACTGAAACATGTAGTGATCGACGCAGGAGATCTACTACATGTCTGCATGATGCACATTCGGTATCTCCTCCTTATTAAATTCAAACTGATCATCGCGTTCTTTGTATTGCATAATAAGATCTAAAGCCTCTGCGATCACGTCACTGCAAATGGTAATATGACTTCCTTTTTTTGCATTATCAATCACATATTTTATGGAATCTTTTTCAGGGTTGATGCAAATTACTTTCTTATCAGGATTTACTTCATAAATGCCTTCTTTAAGCAGATCCATTATTTCAACATCAGTTCTTCCGCGTAAATTTTTATCCTGGCGAATTACTATCTCATCATAAGTTCTGGCAGAAATTCTTCCCAATTCGCGAATGTCATCATCGCGACGATCACCAGTTGCTCCAATTAATCCAACTTTAGGATAAAGGGTTATTTTTTCCAGATATTTACTTATCGCTTCAAATCCATCCGGATTATGTGCGAAATCAACTAACACTTCAAAATTTTTGAATTTGAAAACGTTCATTCTGCCCGGTGTTGTTGCCGGTCCCGGAATAAAGGTCTGCAAAGCAATTTTAATATCCTCCATTTTAAATTGCTGTAAAAATCCGCAGAGTGTTGCAGGTAAAATATTTTGAATCATAAACACCGCTTTGCCATCAAAAGTGAGCGGAATATTTACTACTTTTTCTACGCGTAATTTCCAGGTTCCTTTTAAAATTGTTATCCATCCATTTTCCAACACAGCAGCAAATCCACCTTTTTCGCAATGTTCTTTAATTCGCGGATTATTTTCATCCATACTGAACAAGGCAATTTTACATTCGAGATTTTTGCGCATATTAAATACAAGATCATCATCCGCATTTAATATTGCATATCCATTTTTATGCACAGTTTCCGGTAATACTGATTTCACTTTCGCCATTTCCTCTACCGTATCAATATCTTTTAATCCGAGATGATCGGCAGTAACATTTGTAACAATTGCATAATCACATTTATCAAATCCCAATCCCGCTTTTAACATTCCACCTCTGGCACATTCTAAAACTGCATAATCTACAGTGGGATCCATCAAAACAAATTTTGTCGAAACAGGTCCTGTGCAATCTCCTTTTTCCAACATCCTGTTCTGAATATAAATACCATCGCTGGTAGTAAATCCAACCTTATAACCCATGGTTTTTGCAATATGGGCAGTTAATCGCGTAGTGGTTGTTTTTCCATTTGTTCCAGTAATTGCAACAATAGGTATGCGACCCTGAGAGCCTAGTGGGAATAACATATCCACTACCGGTTCAGCAACATTTCTTCCAATACCTTCGCTGGGAGCAAGGTGCATTCTGAAACCTGGTGCAGCATTTACTTCTAATAAAACTCCGCGATTCTCTGCCATTGGAACAGAAATATCCGGACTCATAATATCAATGCCACAAATATCCAATCCTATGGTGCGCGCAATTCTTTCCGCATTAAAAATATTATATGGATGAACTATTTCAGTTACATCTGTAGCAGTTCCTCCGGTGGATAAATTTGCGGTGGATTTTAATTCTATTTCCTGACCATCCTCAGGTACTGAATTTTCATTCATACTTAATTTTTCCAACAAACGCAGTGTGTGATCATCTAACTTTATAGATGTCAATACATTTTCATGACCGTAACCTCTTCGTGGATCATTATTTACAATATCAATTAATTCTTTTACCGTATGTTTTCCGTCGCCAACTATTGCAGCAGGTTTTCTTAAAGCTGCGGAAACAAATTTGTAATTAATTACCAATAAACGATAATCATAACCAACTATAAATTGCTCCACTATTGCCCATCTTGATATTTCTTTCGATTTTTTTAATGCGGCAACAGCTTCATCCCATGTTTTAATATTCATTGTGGAACCGCGTCCGTGATTTCCATCAATTGGTTTAATTACGATGGGATATCCGATCTTTTTTATAATAATTTCAAGATCTTCCTCATCATATGCACTCCCTCCTTTTGCAACAGGGATATTTAATTGATTCAACAAGTTTTTTGTTTCTTCTTTATCACAGGCAATATCAACAGCAATATTGGAAGTTGTGGAAGCTATGGTTGCCTGAATTCTTTTTTGATTAATTCCCCAACCTAATTGCACCAGCGATCTTCTGTTTAATCTAATGAAAGGAATATTTCTTTTGATCGCCTCTTCTACTATGCTGCCGGTTGAAGGTCCGAGTCGCTCCTGCTCGCGAATTTCTTTCATTTTCATTATATGTGGAGCAATATCATAATCCTCTCCACGTGCTAAAGCTTCACAAAAGTCAACTGCTATCTGACCTGCATATAAGCCGGTTTTTTCCTCCAGATACGAATAAACCACATTGTAAACACCCTTTTTAGATGTGCTTCTGGTTCTTCCGAATCCTGTATCTAAACCCGCTAATGTTTGCAATTCTAATGCGATATGTTCTACAACGTGCCCCATCCAGGTTCCTTCATCCACACGTTTAAAAAAACCTCCCACGTGGTCTTCGCTGCATCTGTGTTCATACAAAGAGGGAATGATCCGTTCCAGCCTTTCGCGAAATCCTGCTATTTTATTTGTAGGAAGTTCCTCCATTTCCTGTAAGTCCAAGCGCATTACTATTAATTTATGCCTGCGAATACTCCAATAATTCGGGCCCTTCATCACCGCTGTTGATATGATCTTCATTGTTTTTTAACCTTTGGGTTAAAAATAATCAAAATTTCAGTAAAAAAGATTGTGCTCCTGATTCTTTGAATCGTTTACTATTCCGGGCAAAAAATCCTTGCTACGTCTCAACTTCCGTATTTTTAATTATCCTATCTCCTTCTTCACTGAAATGTGCGTCCTTCGCTATTTTGCGACTTCTATAAACTTAATTGTGGATATTGCGGTTAAGCGAAGATGAAGTTTCCAATATATTTGTCCGACCAAAAAAATATGCATGACTCCAAGGGGTAAATTGATCGCAATAGGTGGTGCAGAAAATCGCAATCATATTGAAAAAGAAAAATTAGAGGTTTTAACTAGAATTCTAAAGGAAACAAATAGTTCTAACCCTTTAATTGAAATAATTCCAACAGCTTCCAGTATTCCTACCCAAGTGGGAAGAGAATATGACAGGGCTTTTCATTCACTCGGATGCAAGTGTGCAACGGTGATGAATATTCGAAAAAAAACAGACACGCTAAAAAAAGATTTTCTTTTGCGCATTAAAAATTGCGATGGAGTGATGTTTAGCGGTGGGAATCAAACACGATTAAGTGAAATTTTTCAAGATACAGAATTTTTAGAAATTCTTAAACACAGATATCAAAAGGAATCAAATTTTGTAATTGCAGGAACAAGTGCAGGTGCAATGGCGCAAAGTGGTAAAATGATAAATGGAGGGGCGCCTACAGAAGCTCTTATTCGTGGTAAAGCATTAATGATAGAAGGACTTGGATTTATAAATAATGCTATCATCGATTCACATTTTGTAGATCGTGGAAGATTCGGAAGATTAATGGTTGCCGTTGCCGAACACCCCGAAATGATAGGAATTGGAATAAGTGAGGATACAGCGGTTGTAATTACTGAGGAACGTTATCTCGAAATTATTGGAAATGGTTTGGTAGTAATTATGGATGGAACACAACTTCAATATAATTCTGTAAAAGAAGGCAAAGGTAAAATGCTCAACCTCGAAAATATGATATTTAATTTATTTTCTAAAGGTATGGGTTATGATATGCTGGAGAGGAAAAGTATAGTTGCAGAAGTTGTAGGTTAAAAAGTTTCCGGCAGATTATGCAAATGAGCAGTGTTAGCAGAAAAATGTTTAAATTATTTATCTTTTTATCTTTCTTCGGCGCTGACTGAATACATGATTAAATTAACAGATTGGAGTTGAGGTTACCATTATCGAACCCATTATTTTGAAAATTAAAGATTTATAAAAATTTAGAAACTCTACTTATTTTAATATCGCTTTAGTCCTTTGATTCATGTAATAATAAGATTATAAACCAAACTACATTTAGCGTGTTTTTAATTGTATATTCAGCAAAAAACTCCCTTTAAAATTTTCTGGAATCTTAAATACTATTAAAAGTACTCTTTACTTTCTTCAAGTAATTATCAGTATTAGTTGCAAAAGTTTATATTTGAGAATTTTTACCTAAGTTTTGAAACTCAACGAATGCAAATTTATAATTATAGATATTTCCACAGAATATATGTTCAAAATACCATGGAAATTTATTTATTTTGATATCTTACTCGTTCAAACAGCGATTTCAACATTAAAATTAGCCGTTTCGTGAAATTGTTCAAAAATAGGCTACAACCTATTTTAAGGATTTTACGTCTTTCTAAAATAAGT
>JAYSYX010000126.1:0-12576 GCA_043727235.1 Bacteroidota bacterium | reverse complement strand
AACTTTACCGGCGCGTATCATTCCGAAACTCAATGCAGAATCAAAAAATGCCGAACCTGGCAAAGTGGTAATTGTTTGTTTACCTGCATTTATCAGATCGGGATCCACATTTTCCTCCGTAGGAAAAGGTCCCATCCCCAATAATCCATTTTCACTTTGCAGTGTAACAGAAATTCCCTCAGGAATATAATTTGCAACCAAAGTCGGAATTCCAATCCCAAGATTTACGTAAAATCCATCTTTTAATTCCTTGGCAATGCGTTTTGCGATTTGATTTTTATCTAACACGGTAGTATTTGTTAATTTGTTAGTTGGTTAATTTGGTAATTTATTGTCGGCATGATGCTTTTCGGTATATGTGAGTGGTGAATGGTGAGTAGTGAGTCTGCTCCCACTCGGATTAAACTCATTACTCATTACTCATTCTTCGTGAATCGTCAATCGTCCTCCTTCGCTAAAGCTACGGCGGATAAATGAATCGTGAGTCCGGGGTATAATGTCCCGTGTCCTATTTCTTATTTCCTATGTCCTATTTCTTATTTCCTATGTCCTATGTCCTTCTTCCTATGTCCTATGTCGTATGTCCTATGTCGTATGTCCTACGTCGTATGTCATATGTCCTATGTCCTATGTCGTATGTCCTATGTCGTAACCGTCTTCTGCTCAATCCTCTTCTCATAATCCTTCCCCTGAAAAATACGATGCACATAAATCCCCGGTGTATGAATTTGATTCGGATCTAATTCACCTGCGGGAACTAATTCTTCTACTTCTGCAATTGTTATCTTCCCTCCCATTGCCATTAAAGGATTAAAATTTCTGGCTGTGGCATTAAAAATTAAATTGCCGTGGGTATCTCCTTTCCATGCTTTTACAATTGCGTAGTCAGCATCGAAAGCATATTCCAATAAATAAGTTTTGCCGTTGAATTCGCGTGTTTCTTTTCCTTCTGCAACTTCGGTTCCAACACCGGCAGGAGTAAAAATTGCAGGCATTCCGTAACCGGCAGCCATACATCTTGTAGCAAGTGTGCCTTGCGGGATTAATTCCACTTCCAACTCACCACTTAATAATTGTCTTTCAAATTCTGCATTTTCACCAACATAACTGGAGATCATTTTTTTAACCTGACGTTGTTGCAACATCAATCCAATTCCAAAATCGTCAACACCGGCATTATTGGAAATACAGGTTAGATCTTTAGTTCCTTTTTTTACCAATGCATTGATACAATTTTCCGGTATACCACATAATCCGAATCCACCTAACATAATTGTTGCTCCATCCGGAATATCATGAATTGCATCCTCTGCATTCTCTACTACTTTGTTCATTTTTTATTTTGCTTTAAAATATTTAAATTTTCACTTTCGAGTAAATTGAGTTTCTCTGTAACCTTCTGATAGATATAATTCATCAGCACCGGTTCATTAGAATAATAATTATAACTGCTCTGATACTCTTTTACATTGGTATCATACAGATCAAAAATTTGGGCGTAATACTGTTTTAATCGATCATCCTTTGAAATGGTATCACTCTTATTAATGTTTACCCACGATTCCGCAAGATGAATATCTGTAAGTACAGTGATCATATTTTCTACCGATAAAACAGAATCAGGTACATTCTGCAGCATACCGTCTCGTAATTCGAGGTCACTTTCGGGTTTGCAGGAAAATAAAATTCCGGTTGCAAACAATATAAAAATAAGGAACACCTTCATAACGCCAAAAGCTGATTATTTTTGTACAAAGTTAAAGAATGAACAGCAATTACTCTGTTATTAACAATACATTGAGTCAAAAGGGCATTTTATTGGTTGCTGTCACCAAAACCCGACCCGCTAAGGCCATTCTGGAACTTTATAATGCCGGTCACAGAGATTTTGGTGAGAACAGGGTGCAGGAATTGCGCGAAAAAGAGGAAATATTACCAAAGGACATCAACTGGCACCTGATAGGGCATTTGCAGAGCAATAAGGTAAAATATATTGCCCCTTTCGTTCATCTTATACACTCCGTGGATAGCTTTGAATTATTAATCGAAATTAATAAACAGGCAATAAAAAATGATCGCATAATTTCATGTTTATTACAAATTCACATAGCAACCGAAGAAACTAAATTCGGATTAAGTGAAGAAGAAGTTTTTAATGTATTAAATAATGTAAAAATTACTGAATTAAAAAATATTCGTATTTCAGGATTGATGGGAATGGCAACAAATACTGATGATAAAAATTTAGTCCGAAGTGAATTCAGAACATTAAAAATTTTGTTTGACAAAATTAAATCAGAATTCTTTTCCAACGACGACTCCTTTGATCAAATTTCAATGGGCATGAGCAGTGATTATACTATTGCGATGGAAGAAGGGACAACAATGGTGAGGATAGGGAGCTTGTTATGGTGAGTGGGGAGTGGTGAGTAGTGAGAATAATCCACGAAGGACCGATCTTTGTCCTCCGTATTAGTGAGACCCACACAGAATAAGTGGGAGCCTCAATTGCGTTGGAGCCAACTCATTACTCATTACTCATTCTCAAAAATAAATCTCCCACTGTAAAACCAGGAGTCTTATTTTGAGTCTTGCGCAAACTCACCACTCATTTATCATCCGTTGCTTTAGCGAAGGTGAACCATTCACCTCAGTGAGACCCCCACTGAAAAAGTGGGAGCCTCACTATAATTTACCTTATTACTATCTTTATAGCCGATTTCCCAGTTAGTATTAGATGAAGAACAAGTTCAAATTTTCCTGCATATTGGTCATATTAATTTTTACAGGATGTGCATACATGCCCGTAAAAACTGAATACAATGTTGAAACCAATCCAACTCCACCTGATTACAGCGATAGCTTTTTCTGGAGTGCTTTGCCTGATAAAAAAGATTCGGCTGATCATATACCCAACAACTCATATGTAGAATTATTGGACGGGCAGTCGACAGCAGAAGCAGATGTATTTTATATTTATCCTACCCAATTTTTTTCGCGAAAGGAATGGAATGCCGATTTGAATGATTCAAAATTAAATGAGCAGATAGACGCAAGAGCTGTAAAAAATCAGGCAAGTGTTTTTAATGGTAGTTGCAAGGTATATATTCCCCGATATCGTCAGGCGACCTATAATGCCTATTTTTCACTGACAAATCCGGATGCATTAAAAGCTTTTGAATTAGCTTATGAAGATGTAAAAGCTGCCTTCCAATATTATTTAGATCACTATAATAATGGAAGGCCAATAGTTATTGCAGGGCATAGTCAGGGAACCACACATGCAAAATGGTTGTTGCGGGATTTTTTTGATGGTAAGGAATTACAAGAACAATTGGTATGCGCTTATCTTATTGGAATGCCGGTTTATAACAATGAATTTAAATATATTGTTGCGGGTGATAGTGCAACTCAAACAGGTTGTTATGTTAGCTGGAGAAGTTATCTGGAAGGTGTAGAACCTAAAAAGAAATTTGTTGTAGAAAATCCGGAAAATATTGTAGTGCATAATCCGATCTCTTACACACAGAAAAGGGGACTTTGTGAAGCAAATTTAAATGCAGGAGGTTTAGGCAGAGATGCAGAAACAATTTATCCCGCTGTTTGTTGTGCTGAAATTCACAATGATATAGTTTGGGTAACACGGCCTGAAGTACCGGGGAAATTATTTATTCCTAAAAACTTGCATGTTGCTGATTATAACCTCTACTGGTTGAATATGCGGAATAATGTTGCTGCAAGGATATCCAGTTTTCAAAATGAATAATGATTGTACCGATTAATTTCACCAGTGTATTATATTTAATTTTTTCTCCATTAGAGATAGTGATATTGGTGTAGTTCCGAGATACTCTCCATCGGCATCAATAAATACATCTGGTATACTTTCTATTTTGATCTCTTTACCTCTATAGGTTTTAACCTCCTTCATTCTGGTATGAATACCACTTTGCAATTTAGGAAGACTTATCACCATTTTAAATTTGCTCATATTTCCTATTACTGTTATGTCCAATAAACCGTCGTCGAATTTCGATTCGGGCAATTGTTTTAATCCTCCCCCATTATATTTACCAATACCTGCTGCTAAAGATAAGGTTGTTATTTGGGATGAAATTCCATCAACGGTTATTTTCATGTGAGTATGTTTATATACAAACAAAGAGCGCAAAATGGCGATCTGATATTGCAATTTTGTTCCTCTGAAAACACTTTTTTCGTCAAATAATCTTTTTGCAACATGTCCTTCAAAACCGAGACCTACGATATTTATAAAATATCTTTTATGTTCTGTATTGTTTTTATTATAGATACAAATTCCCACATCGTGAGCAAATGTCTTTTTGTATTGAATCGCTTTGGCAATATTGCTTAAAGAAGAATATTTTCCTATTGTGCGCACCCAATCATTTCCCGTTCCGGCATGCAACATTGCAACCGTAAAAGCATCGATGGGAATATCTGAACTACATATACCGTTGACCACATCATTTGCAGTTCCATCGCCACCAATGATAAGAAAATTACGAAAACCTGAAAGTGCAGCTTGTTTTGTTATTGCGGAAGCATGATCCACAAATTCGGTCAAAGCAAATTCATACATTATACCTCCTTCTGTTAAAAGAGGTTTAATTTTATGCCAGAGTTTCCTGCCTTTATTTCTGCCGGAGACAGGATTAATAATTACAAACCATTTATCAATCATAGTGTATGCTTTCAAATGCTGATTTTCGCAAACAAGCTCATGCTGCCATCGACTGGATAGCGGATTATCTGGAAACGATAGAACAATATCCCGTTAGATCAACTGTTCGTCCGGGCGAAATTAGTGATCAGATTCCAAATAATGCGCCTGTGTTGGGTGAGCATATGGATGTTATCATGCAAGACTTTAAAAATATAATACCAAAAGGAATTACCCATTGGCAACATCCACGGTTTATGGCCTTGTTTCCTTCGAATGCCAGTTATGAAAGTATGATTGCAGAATTTATTACTGCAGGCCTTGGGGTTAATGCAATGATATGGGAAACTTCACCAGCCGCAACTGAACTGGAAGAAAAGATGATGAACTGGCTGCGCGATATGTTTCAATTGCCAAAATCATTTTCCGGAGTTATTCATGATACTGCATCTACTTCCAGCTTAGTAGCAATTATTTCTGCCCGTGAAAAATATTCCAATTATATCATTAATGAAAAAGGTTTTAATGGTTATGATGATCTTGTAATGTATTGCAGCGAACAAACACATTATTCAATCGAAAAGGATGCGAAAGCTGCGGGAATAGGAAAAGAAAATGTGCGAAAAATTAAAACAGATAATAATTTTGCAATGGATGTTGTTGCATTGCAAAAACAAATTGAAAAAGATCTGTCGGAAAATAAAAAACCATTTTTAGTTGTGGCTGCATTGGGCACAACAAGCTCACTTGCATTTGATCCACTTGATGAAATTGGTGAATTGTGTTCTGAACATAGCCTTTGGTTACATGTTGACGCTGCTTATGCCGGAAGTGCATTTATTCTGCCGGAGTATCAGCATTATTTAAAGGGAATTGAACACGCCGACAGTTATGTAGTAAATGCACATAAATGGTTATTCACCAATTTTGATTGTTCCGTTTATTTTGTAAAGGATGCAGCACATTTAATAAATGTGTTTACTACAAATCCTGATTATTTAAAACGCACAGTTGATGAAGTAATAAATTATAAGGATTGGGGAATTAATCTTGGTCGCCGTTTTCGTGCTTTAAAATTATGGTTCGTAATGCGCAGTTTTGGGGTGGAAGGATTACAATTAAAGTTGCGTGAACATATTCGACTTTCCAACTTATTTTACGACAAAGTAAAATTGCATAGTGAATGGGAATTGATGGCTCCTTTTGTGATGAATGTATTGTGCATTCGGTATCATCCTCTGAAAATTACAGATGAAAATGAACTCAATATACTCAATGAGAAAATTGTGAATGATATCAATACCAACGGGAAATTTTACCTTTCAGGAACAAAACTGGAAGGTAAGTATGTGATACGTGTGGTTATCGGGCATACTAATGTTGAGGAGAAACATATAAATGAATTATATAATTTATTGATTGTCAATAATTTATAACTTCAACTAGATGCCCAGGCAAAACTTAACCAAACAATTGTAGTATGGTTTTTGCTTATGGTCATCCAAATTTCCTATCCATGGGGTATAAACTGAGCAACACACTACTTTTAATTTTATTGAGCCTGACTATTTTCAGCCAGACAAAAAAGATAGCATATAAAAGTCACTCCGGAAGTTCGGAAAATTATTACGCTTCTTTTAATTCTATATTTGAAACAGAATCCTCTAATTTCGGATTGGGACCAGTACGACTATCATTTCTCGATAGTGTTGTATTTCTCACTGACACTTCAAGCATTTTTTCAGTCAGGTATCAATACATATATGCAAACGATACTACACCCGACGAAGTTTCAATTGATACGTTCTTAAATGAGTCAATTTTTGGTGGTTATCAAGATAAAGATAGTCTTAAAAGTGATATAATTAATCGCTATGGCTATTTTAATGATGTTGATAGTGTGAAATTCATTGATCGAAACATAAAAAATACAGACACCGTATATATAAATCAGGAAATCGAATCAAAGGAAAAAAACGAATTAATCCTACCTTTAACAAGTAATGACAATCAGGATAGTAATAATACAAAAGGACCTTCATTACAGTTATTAATTGGTGTATTAGTATTCCTATCGGTGTTGTTGGGAATTCTTGTTAACCGTATTGTAAAAAAAGAAATAAAAGCAACGCACAATCTAAGTTGAGGATTAAGAACGGATATGGAAAATGAAAATAAACCCGTAAAGTTCCTCTCTGAATTTAGTCACCTTTACGCTATTTTGCTTGTATTTTTCATACCCTTTCCATTTTTTTTGTTACCATATCAAAACAAAATTTCAACCATCTTATTTGGTGACCTTATAAGCTTTTCCACAAATGTTTTTTTCGGGAAGAATTTGGATAATAAAGAGATAAGTTCCGATTCTCTTGAAATGTTTATTCTTGTTTTTCTCTTACTAATAATTTCTGTTTTACTACAATTAATACTAAAAAATATCTCTAAATGGGAAACTATCAAAGCCAAAATATTTTATTTTATTAAGGCAATTATCCTCTGTTACCTGGTTACTATATTGTTTAAGTACGGTTTCGACAAAATTTTTAAAAAACAATTCTATCTCCCCGAACCAAATATTTTATATACACCCTTTGGTCAGCTCGACAAGGACATTCTTTACTGGAGCACAATGGGCACTTCCTATACTTATTCAGTAATAACGGGTATACTGGAGGTGATAGCAGGATTATTTATTCTTATTCGCAAAACAAGAACCATAGGATTAATATTGTGTCTAGGAATATTGTTCAATATTTTACTTATCAATATCAGTTTTGACATCAGTGTAAAATTATTTTCATGTTGTTTGATATTTTTTACGCTAGTTCTGTTATCACCAACTCTTCCGAATATGCCGCGATTTTTTCTTGGGAAAAAACTAATTGAGCAAGCACCTGAATTCACTCTAAAGAATAGTGTGCATTCACATCCTATTCGGGTTTCCATTTTAACTTTTATTATCGGATTGATTTTGATAGAATCTTTATATCCTCATATTCGCAGCGGAAATTACAATGATGACAAGGAAGCGAGACCATATTTACACGGTGCTTATCAGGTAATATCCGTTCATTCCGGTGTTACCCAAACAGACTCCATTGTTAGCCCAATTAAAAAAATATTCATTCACCGTGATGGATATATAATTTTTCAAAATACAGAAGATATAATGCATGATTATAAATTACAAATAGATTCCGTGCAAGGTGTTTTTGTATTAACCGATTATGATCTAAAATCCTTCATGCTTAAATATGAAACTACGGCTGATGGGTTACAACTTGAATATTTTAAAGATGGAAAACAGTACCTTCTCAATACTAAAACTCTCGACTGGCGGCAACTTCCGATTTTGAAGGATGAATTGCATTGGTTTGACAGTGGGGATTGAAGGAGCAAAAATATGTGAAGGGGATGAAATAATTCTGTTCGGAGGAATATCTAATCACTCCATCAGACTGAGACTGTGACTGAGACTTGTTGATAGAGTTGAAGTGGTTGAAAGGGTTCAAGTCGTTTAATACTGAGGAAATATCTTCACTAGCAAAGGGGCACTGCCTACTGCCACTGCCTACTGCCACTGCCTACTGCCTGCTGCTACTGCACTAATTACCACCCCAACTTATTTGTAACTATATTATTACTAACAAATTTGTTACTAACTATTATGTTACTAATTCGTAAACATTTATTACCTTTGTCATAGGGAGGAAATTGTATGGAAAAACCTTTTAATTTTGGCACTATAGCAAATCCTGTATTTTTCACAAATCGCAGGGAAGATATCAAAAGTTTGACCTTTAACTTCGTTAATGGTACAAACACCATTCTTATTTCACCGAGGAGATGGGGTAAGTCCTCGTTAGTGTGGAATATTGCACTCCGTTTCAAAAAGGAACATCCAAAAATAAAATTTTGTTTTATCGATTTGTATAATATACGCAGTGAAGAAGAATTTTATACTTCCTACGCTGAGGAACTCATTAAAGCCACAGAGTCGAAATGGAGCGAACGCGTAAAGTCAGTGAAGGCGTTTTTTACACAACTAATCCCACAAATCGGGTTGCCGGTTGATCCACAAAATGACATTACCTTAAGTTTCGAGTGGAAACAATTGAAAAAAAATCCGGACGAGATAATAGAGTTGGCTGAATCGATCTGCAAGGCAAAAAAAATAAAAATAGTTGTTTGTATTGATGAATTTCAGAACATCTCCTATTTTGAGGACCACCTTGCATTTCAGAAAAAATTAAGATCGCATTGGCAAAAACATCAACATGCTACCTATTGTATATATGGCAGCAAACGCAATATGATGGCTACCCTATTTGAAAATCCAACAATGCCGTTTTATAAATTTGGTGACGTAAGATTTTTGCAAAAAATTAGTCGTGACCATTGGATACCTTTTATCATAAAACGATTTTCAAAAACAGGGAAAACCATCTCCGAAGAATTGGCAGAAAAAATTGCTGCAACCATGGAAGATCACCCTTACTTTGTTCAGCAACTTGCACAAGAATGCTGGCAATTTTCAGGTAAGATCTGCATTTTAAAAAATGTTGATGATGCTGTGGAAAGTATAATTATCAAACTCTCCATACTCTATCAAAGAGAGACCGATCTGTTATCAAACTCTCAAATTAATTTCTTAAAGGCCATGTGTGCCGGAGAAATACGATTCACTACTGCTGAGGTAATTGAAAAATATAAACTTGGTTCCTCAGCAAATGTTATAAGAATAAAAAAGGCATTGGAAATTAAAGAAATTATCGATACAATAGAACCTAAAATTCAATTCAACGATCCATTGTATCGATTATGGTTTATTAAGTTTATGGTTTGAGTAAGATAACTTTTCCTTTCTACTGCAGCTTAGAGCCCTTTCTTTAGAAATGAATTCTTTGAATCTTGAATTTGCAAGAGAGAATTAGAAATTCCAATTTTTTATAAAAATTATGAAAAGGAACTTGGGACTCGTCGTGCCGATTTTTTAGTTGAAGGAAAAGTACTGATTGAATCAAAAGCTCAAATACAATTAAAAAATGTACACCTGGCCCAAATACTTAATTATCTCAAAGCTTATCAAATTGAAGTAGGATTATTGATCCATTTTGGAAGCAAAAGTTTAACTTATAAAAGGGTGGTTCTTGACCGAAAATAGGAGAAATAAGTGTGAAGTTGTAGATAAGCCAAAATCGGTGGAATCCGCGAAATCCCTAAATAATCCGTGATACAAATGCCGGGGATAGTTACAAAACATCCAATCTCTTGATTATACTATTTCGCAACTCCATTAATTTTTCCTTTTCCACTACTTTCATGCTTCTAAATCTTATCACAGAACGCCATTTCTTCAGATCATACCAATAATAAAATGCAATATGACCTGCGATCGGGAAAGAAATTAAAAAAATTATTGCAGAAAATAAACTACCTAATAATTGACTTATAATTAATGTCAGGATGAGATAATAAAAAGGAAAAACAACCAAGCCTATGACATAATGCGCAGAGCTTTTGAAAATTGTTTGTTTCACTTTTTTTTCAGCATATTTTTGAGGAATTTTATATGGAATATAGTTCAAAAGAAATCCATAAATAAAAATCGGCAAAAAAAACAAAAAGTACAAGGCCATAAATACTATGGAAAATGTATGATGTTTTGCTTTGTCAAAGGTATTTTCCCGAAAATCATGTAACTCAAGTTCTTTTTTATATAGATGATAATCCTGTACCAATTGATTCATGCCTTCTGGTTCCTGAGAGTGGTAGTTTTCAAGTTTTGCAGCAATGTTTTTTTCAGCCTGAAGTTTTGAAAGTGGTTCATATTTCCCTCCCTGATCAAAAATAGAATATCGTGCATACATTTGGCTCATTGATACAATATCCTGGTGGTATTGAGAATGTTCTACGTGCAATGTCAATTCCTTTAACCCTTTTTCTATGTCTTCTTTCAGGTGGTGCATTGCCTGCGCAGGATTATTTTTATAGGAATCGGAATAGGTCTTCAATAAAATGGGTTTACCTACGTTAACCAATTGCCATTTTTTAAATTTATCAGAAGCAGAATAATTAATTCCAACCGGAATTATATGCACATCCAATTCAAAATCATAACGCTCTTCTGCCAAAAATGCTATTCTGCAGATGCCCTTTTTCAAGGGGCGAATATGTTCTTCATCAATACAATTTCCTTCCGGGTAAATACCGATCATTCCATTTTTATACAAAATATCAGCACAGGCATTAAAGGTAGGTTCATTCAGTTCTTTGGTATCCCCACCATCTCTTTCGCGCCAGATCGGAAGCATATGAAAAAAATAAAATAAATTTCCTGCAATTTTATTATTCCATGCGTCTCCTCGGGCAAGTTGCCAAACCTGCGTGCTTTTTGTATTCACAAATGCGAGAGAATCCATAAAGGCATTTCTGTGACTAATTGCAAATATTACAGGTTTATCTTCGGGAACATTTTCCCATCCATTTACCTGAAATTTACTGTAATAGAAGCGATAGGGAATTCCAACAAGGAATGGTTGTACCATCCAATATCCGGCGCTCCAAACATTCAACTTACGATCGCGGAAGGGGACAACTTCCTTTTTCTTAAAAATCTTCCGAATTTCCTTTCTTTCGAGCATAAAATCGTGCAAACATACAGTAAGTAAATCAAAAATTTGATAATTAGGTCTCAATTCAAGGTTTGGAACCTAAGCTCAACGGTTTTAGTTTTGTAACAAAAAACAATTGAAACTTTTTCCGGCAGATATAACACAGGTTTTAGAATTTGAAAAGGTATTGGCTGAAGTAGCCAAATATTGCGATAGTGGGCTTGGGTCCGACAGGGTGGCAAAGGTACGACCCATGTGGAAATATGAAGAGATCAAAAAATTATTGCAACAGACCAATGAGATGAGTTTGTTATTGCAATATGAAGATAACTTTCCTCACGACAGAATTCACGATATAAGAGAAACAACCAATTTATTAAAAATAGAAAATTATGTTCTTAGTGAATTGCAATTTCATGAAATAAATAAGGTAGCGATATTAGCAGGCAATATTATTCGATTTTTCAAAACAAATGCGGAAAAATATCCAATTTTAAATGTTTTGATCAGCGATAGTGAATATGTTCCGGTTATTCCTAATGAAATTAAAAAGGTGATAACTGCTGAAGGAACAATAAGACCCGATGCCTCTCCGGAATTAATTCAGATAAAAAAAGAAAAAGATGCTGCCATCAGAAGTCTTGATAAGGTTTTTAACAGCGCTTTAAGTCGTTTCAGAAAGTCGGGATATTTAAGTGAGGTGGAAGAAAGCATGAGAAATGGCCGCAGGGTTTTAGGAATACTTAGTGAATATAAAAGAAAACTCAGCGGAATTATTCACGATGAAAGCGACACAGGAAAAACCATTTTTATGGAGCCTGAAGAAGTGGTGAATATTCAAAATGAAATTTTTGAATTGGAACGCGAAGAAAAACGAGAGATCTATAGAATATTACAAACGCTTACTAAGGTAATTGCTCCCTTCGCTTATCATCTGGAAAATTATCAGCATATTTTAGGAATAATTGATTTTACCAGAGCAAAGGCAAAATATGCATTGGAAATAAATGCCAATATTCCCATACTCGAAAAAAAACCGGTTATTTGTTTATATAACGCAACACATCCTGTTTTATTTCTCTTAAATAAAAAACATCACAAACCGATCATCCCTTTAGATGTTGAGCTTGATGAAAATAAAAGAATCCTCATCATTTCGGGACCAAATGCAGGTGGGAAATCTGTTGCAATGAAAACAATAGGACTACTTGTGTATATGACACAATGTGGATTGTTAATTCCAGCTGCCGATAATTCGAAGGTAGGTATTTTCGAAAA
>JAYSYX010000125.1:0-4596 GCA_043727235.1 Bacteroidota bacterium | reverse complement strand
AGTATCAATCAAGTTCGGCAGTTACTAACGATTACGCTTTTGTATCGGGTAATTACTTCATCACTAAAGACAAGTGGAAGGATATTGAAATTGCAATTTATCATCATAAAGAACATGTCGCAAATATCGGCCACATGATTAAAGGCATCAAAGCCACTTTAGATTATTGTGAAACCAATTATATTCCATACCAGCACAAGCAAATCAGAATTATTGAATATTCAAGGAGCAGTGGAGACTTTGCACAATCCTTTGCCAATACAATTCCCTATTCTGAAATTGGGTTTATAATGGATATAGATAAAAATGGAGAAAGAGGATTAAATCTTCCATTTTTAGGAGCATCACATGAATTAGCCCATCAATGGTGGGGTATGCAAGCAATACCTGCTGATGTAAACGGAGCTAAAATGATAACAGAAAGCATGGCAGAATATGTATCCTTAAAAGTGCTTGAAAAAGAATATGGAAAAAGCAAAGCATTGGAATTTTTAGATCAATCTATGAATACCTATCTGCGAAAAAGCAATGAGGATGAAGAGCAAGAGCTCCCTCTAATTTATAATACAGGAAATGATAAAGCATATATCCCCTATCAGAAAGGGGTGCTGGCCTTAAATGCAATAAGCCATTATTTAGGAGATGAAAAACTGAACACTGCTTTAAAGAATTACCTTACTAAAGTTTATCGTCAAAAAAAGCCCTATACAACTTCTTTGGAAATGGTTGATTTTATCAAAAAAGAAACACCGGATTCATTGAAATATTTAATCACAGATTTATTTGAAGCGGTTACCTTTTATGATAATAGAATACTAAATGCCAAACTAACAAAATTGAATAACAACCTATTTGAAATTGAACTTTCATTTGAAATAAAGAAATATAAGAGTGAAAACTCTAAAAAATCTAATATGCCACT
Organism: Bacteroidota bacterium; assembly: GCA_043727235.1. Taxonomy (GTDB): domain Bacteria; phylum Bacteroidota; class Bacteroidia; order Chitinophagales; family BACL12; genus UBA7236. The sequence goes on along the minus strand of JAYSYX010000125.1, from coordinate 3,674 downwards.
CAATGATTTGGTTGAAATTGGGTTTTATTCATCCGATAGCAGAAAATTACCTAACGAAGTAAAACGCATTCGTGTAAATAAATCTAACAATTTGGTGAAGTTTAGTATCGGATTCAAGCCGGGCAAAATAATCATTGACCCATTCATTTTGATGATTGACAAAAATAGCAAAGACAATAGCAAACAACTTTAATCCCTTTACTAAATGCTTAAATTTGTATAGCCAAAAAAAAATGAGTACAGCAATTATAGAACAGAAAAGACAATGGGTAATTGCGAAGGCAGAACTAATTTTAGTTCTGTTGTTAGGATTTCTGTATTTTATGATGGCTATTTTTGGAAGGGGAACATTCTGGGGGTCATTTGAAAAAGTTAATCTCTACTTTATATTATTTACTGTCCCATTGGGGTTTGTTCTAAACACTTATTTGCTTTTGCCACTATTTGTGAAAAAACATAGGTGGCTTCTTTACATTCTTAGTCTCTTCATAATTCAACTAATTCTTGAATCAACAAGATTACTTTTAACATCATCCTTAACTTCAAAATTATTTGGTGAACAAAGCACACTCAGTTCTTTTATTGTTGCTATAATTATTTCCTGGATATTTATTTCGATAAGAGACTGGTTAATTAATATCAGGGTAATTGAAAGATTAAAGGCAGAGAAATTGCGTTCGGAATTAGATTTTTTGAAAGTACAGGTTGATCCACATTTTCTTTTCAATACATTAAACAGCATGTACGCATTAGCATTGGAAGAAAACAGTTCAAAAACTGCAGACTGTATCATTAAGCTTAGTGCATTAATGAGATACAACCTGCATGATTCCAATGAAGAACTGATAAGCATTGAAAAAGAAATTGATTACATAGAAAAATACATTGCATTACAAAAACTACGGCTTAATGAGAATAACAGAATTGAGTTAATAATTAACTTTGACAAGGGGAATATTAATACGGCTAAAATTGCTCCACTAATATTGATTCCATTTATTGAAAATGTTTTTAAATACGGAGTAAGTCCATCAAAGCCATCGGAAATTACCATCACAATTTTAGTTACAAACAATGTTATTGAACTAAAAACAAAAAATGATATTGTCGAGGTTTCTGCTAATACAATCGCAAAAGGCGTTGGACTTAAAAATGTTAAAAATCGCCTTGAACTATTGTATGCTAACCTGTATGAATTGTCGTCTGGTATAGAGGTGAATAAATATTATTCTTGTTTAAAAATCCAATTGAACAAATGATTAAATGTATTGCCATTGATGATGAACCAAAGGCTCTTGAAGTAATCAAGAACCATGTTTCAAAAATTGATTATCTCAATTTATTAAATGTGTTTACTGATCCAATTAAAGCAATTACATTTATTGAAACAACCCCTGTTGACCTCATATTTCTTGACATAAACATGCCTGTCATTGATGGGATAAAGTTCTTAAAGCATCTGAAAACAAAAGCTCAAATAATTTTTACAACAGCACACAGCGAATATGCTTTACACAGTTACGAAGTTGAAGCAGTTGACTATTTGCTAAAACCATTCGACTTTTCAAGATTTTTAACTGCTGTAGTTAAGGTTAAAGAAAGAATTAATATAAACACACTTCAAGAAGATTATTTCTTTGTCAGCACAGGAAATCAAAAAAAGCGGCTTCTTTACAAAGACATACTATATGTTCAGGGAGAAGGAAATTATGTGATGTACCATACATTAACCGATAGAACTATGGTCAGGGCATCCATTAGCGAAACTGTAGAACTACTGCCAAGAAATAAGTTCATACAAATTCATCGTTCGACAATTGTTTCAATGCACTGTATTGATAAAGTTGAAGACAATCATGTACATATACAAGGTAAAAAACATCAAATTAGTTCAACCTACCGGGACGCATTCCTGATGTTAATTAATAGAAAGAAATAGCCCAACGCACCAAATCAGACACATCTGCAAGATGATTGCTGAAAGGAAATTAAAAAAATATGATCATTCCAGGTTAATAGCTTTAATAAATTCTGATAAAAATATTTGGAATAAATACCTGGAGTCTTTGGGTTAGAATGATGTCCCTACACAAGTGTAGGGACAAAGTCCTCATCTCTACACTTGTGTAGGGATGGGGATTTTTTGCTTATGGCATATTACGTTTACATCTTTCAAAGCAAAATGGATAAATCATTTTACAAAGGGTTTACAGAAATCCTTTAAAGAGAATAGCGCAGCATAATGCAGGTGAAAGCACCTTCTCAAAACTTAATTCAATATTGAGTGGTTTTCGGTTCCATAGCTGATATTCTTTATTCTTTTTATTTACTTTGAATTGTTTGAATAAAGCCGAGTTTACAATAGCTAAATTAGTCAGTTTACAATGGTTGTGTTGCAGGTTGAAACACCTGCAACGGCGGGTGATGGTTGAAGTATGATTTTATAAGAAATAGGGAACACCAACATCGGGAAAAAAATATTTTGCCATGGTAAAAAATTATGGTCTAAGATATGGATTATGTGAAATGAAAGATGGGGGAGTGAGGGAATAAATATATTTTTCTTGCCTTCCAAATTAAACAACGCAAAAAGAAGCCGGTGCCAAATACTTAAGACCAAGAAAGAAAAAGCTTTCTTCGGCAGGAGAAAAAAATCGGCAGGGCGAAAAATTATTGCCACTTCATTTGCAAGAAACATTACGGAAAAGATGAATTACTCCAGCAATAAACAATATATCAATTTTGAACACTTATGCTATAACTTCATATTTCTGTAACGTTAGAAAAAATGCTAAACTATCACTGAAACTTTTACCAAATAAAATCCCACTCCATGAAAATTGCAATCACCATTTTCTTATTATTGCTTTGCTGCTCTGCAATTTTTTCCCAGTCACTTAAAGTAAAAACAAGTTTCGGAAACAATGGTAATGTCATCAGCAATTTGATAAATGATGCCACAACTGTAAATAATGCTTGTGCCCTGCAGCCCGATGGCAAGATTTTACTGGGCGGTACTGGATTGATAAGAATTTTACCCAATGGAGGAATAGACAGCAGTTTTGGTATTTCAGGTGCTGCATTTAGCAATAATTATCCCGAAGTGAGAGCTCTTGCACTTCAGACCGATGGTAAAATTTTATGTGGACTCAATTACAACGATGGTATACAATGCAGACGCATAAATTCTAATGGAAGTATTGATAGCAGTTTTGGAATAAATGGTATTGCAACCATAAGCCAGGTTAATAAAACTATATACTGTTTCAATATAGCACTACAGGCTGATGGCAAATTGCTGTTAACAGGATCAATAGATTCTGCGGGTAGCTCAAGATTTTTTATTGCAAGATTATTAACAGATGGATCTTTAGATAATAGTTTTAACGGAAATGGAAAATTAAGTTTACAATTATCATCGGGTGCAGGCTATGCCTATGATGCAGCTTTTCAATCAGACGGAAAAATTATCATAACCGGCACCTATAAGCAATACGATAGTTTAGGGAACAGGTTGGCAGTAATACGTTTATTTAATAATGGAACCAGGGATATGAGTTTTAACGGAACTGGTATTTATGATTATATAAGCCCTACTATAAGTGGAGGAGAATTCGGACAATGTCTTTATATATATCCTGATAATTCCATTCTTGTTGCGGGAGGAACAAATG
>JAYSYX010000124.1:0-1891 GCA_043727235.1 Bacteroidota bacterium | reverse complement strand
TTAATACTTTGTTTTGTGGGTCCTTTAGATTTGAATAATATTCAGGTAGTATGTGATCTGAAATTTGATAAAACAAGGTTGTTCTATAAATAATTTTATCATTGTTTCTCTTCTCAAACAATACCGGTGATGTTGGACGCTTTTTATCCTTAATTATCCAGTTATACTTTGTTCTACATTCATGAATTAAGGCACTTCGCACATTTGAATAAAAATCAAGAGCCTTAAAGTCATTTGTATCAAAATATTCTGAAAAGGGTTGGGTATTTTTTAAAAAATTACAAAATAGATCAACTGAATCTTTGAATTGAAAATTAGGGTCAACTCCTTCTTTGTAGCGGTAGTTGTAAATCTTACCGTTTTGGAAAGCAGCAATTGTTTCAATAAGGGAACAGCATACTACTAATATTGGAAATCCTTCACCTTGCTTGACACCACTCTCGACAAGTTTTCGGACTGGCTCAATATATTTCTTTTTTAACCGATTCTCAAAAATACTAATACATTTTGCCCAGTCCGTAGAATATTCAAATTCGTCCTTGTTTAATTTTCGTCTTAGTTTATGCCACTGTGTTTTCTCTGGAGAATTTGAATTGGTTTGGTCCATAGGTAAATATTTTAGTTTTACATCAGAAAGAATTATTCCATTATAACGTTATACAATTGACGACAAACCTCATCCTCACCAAGTATTTTCCAATCTATACCCTTAACATTTAAAAGACTGGGACTATATTCGTAAACATCTTGCTTTGTTACATTATACCAGATAGGTAATACTAATTTTTGCTCTTCCAGAATTTGTCGAGTAAATATTGAATCAAATTCAGTTTTAACCCAACCTTTATTTTTAATGAAACTCGGACTAATAATTAATATACATTTCTTACATTCCTTTAAACCCCTTTCAATGCTTTCTCTAAGATTGTCCCCTACTTTGAGGCTAAACTCATCATACCAAACTGGGCAAAGCATCTTTTGAAGATGTATTGCTATCAACTTTGCAACAGTCTCCTTATCTTCACTATCATGACTAATAAACGCCAATGGTCTTTCATATTTGCTTCTTTCTGAAGTAAATTCATTAGCTCTAAATTGAATTTCGTGACCAAGTTTTTTTGCACTGATTTTTAATTCTTTAATTTCTTCCTTGGATAAATTATTTTCAGAATAAATGAATACTCTCCGAGATAGCTGAATATCCCTGCTGCTTGTCCAATCAACATCACCAAAGAATCGACCCAATATTTGAAAATCATCTATATTTTCCATTTTAAAAACCCCTGGAAAGGTTTTAGCTAATGGTAAAGTAACTTTGTTGTCGAGGTGTATTTGGCTGTCTCCATAATTTAGTGAAGTGATGAAATCAATGTAATATTGAAGGTCTACCTTTTTTTTAGGTATGTAACAGGACAAAAAACCATAATACCCAGAAAAGTCATAAAATAACGCACCTTCAATTTTTTCATCCTTAAATGGAAAATAGATATGCATTCTAATACAATTTCCAAAATCCTTTTCGAAATATTCTCTTATTGTTGCCATGAGTGGTTGGTCTGTAAATGAATTTAAGGAATACTTTGTATGTATTTCTCAATTGCTTTGCTATTATGAAATGCTTCGGTTGGGAAATTAAATGGGGGCTTATCATAGTTTTGAGGACTCAATATTTCAGCTCTTTCAAACTCATCAGCATAGGTTAGGGTTGACCTAAACTCTCCGCTACCACGAAAATTTAAAATAACTGCTTGAATGCCAGGAATGATACAAATCTGAATGCCAGTTTCTTCACTTTCAAAAAAATCAGATTGATTCAATCTCATTCTTACAGTTTTTCCCAGTAGCCAACTTTCTGGGCAGTAGCCATTCCACATTTGAGGTATAACTTGTT
>JAYSYX010000123.1:0-12635 GCA_043727235.1 Bacteroidota bacterium | reverse complement strand
ATTATACTTATTTGATGAAAGTGGCAATTTACTAGATTCTATTACCATACCATTTATAATGGAAGGTGATGCAATGGCGCGAATTCCTGATGGAGGTTCCTGGTGTTTTGCCGACACGAGATCAGCTGATTTATCTAATAGTGGAACGTGTTATACAGGTTATGCAACTACTCCAATAATTAGTACTGACGCAGGATTTTATACCGGATCTGTTGATGTGGAAATTTCAGGTTCTGAAGTATATTATACTACCAATGGCGACTGGCCTGATTTTGCAGATGCACTTTATACAGCACCTGTTACTATTACCTCCAATTCAATGATCAAAGCAGTTCAAAAAGAAACCGGAAAATTACCAAGCCGCGCTGCTACAGCAAGTTATTTTATTGATGAAGAAACATTATTGCCTGTGGTTAGTTTAACTGGAAGACCATGCGATTTTTTTAATATATCACCATGTTATATCGGCGCATACGACAATGCTGACGGATGGGAACCCGATAATATTCAGGTTAAAGGAACAGTTGAATATTTCTCCGCAGATAAAACGCGTCAGGTAAATGAAGATATTAAATTTGAAGTGGCGGGAAATTCTTCCATAGCGGTTTATTCACAGCGCAGTTTACAATTTACCTGTGATGAAGATTTTAATTCGGATGGAGAAATTCAATATAATATTTTTCAACTTGATAAACCCGGATTAGATTCTTTACAAGGTTTCAGATTGAGATCCAATTTGGATTGGGGAAGTTCCACTGCACGCATGAAAGATCTTATTGTAAATCGTATTGCATTACAAACGGACGCGGGTGCTGCAGCATATCAGAATGTTGCTGCTTTTATTAACGGTGATTATTGGGGACATTATTCTGCCCGTGAAGAATTGGATAAGTATTTTTTAAGAAATAATTTCGGATGTGATCCCGATAAAGTTGATCTGATTAGAAGCGGCGCAGGCGAAGATGTATGGGATATTGCAGAAGCTGGTTCAGATACTTCGTATTGGAATTTAGTGGACTGGATGGAAAGTAACGACATGACCGATCCCGACACCTATGCACAGGCTTTAGAGAAAATTGATATGGAAAACTGGATTGATTATATGGCAACGCAGGTTTATGTAAATAATGATGAGATGGCATATAATATTCGTTTCTTCAAATCGTATGAACCGGAAATTAAATGGCGTTTTATTTTATGGGATTGTGGCGCAGGTTCTGAAGGTGAAACTGTAAATAGTTTACAGGCACTGCTTAATTTTCCATATTTAAGCGAGGAAATAAATTTATTTGATTACATGATGGATAATACTGATTTCAGAAACCATTTTATTAATCGTTATGCTGACATCATGAATTATTATTATACACCGGAGATCATTTTAGGAATGATAGATGAGAATGCTGCGGAAATTGAAGCTGAAATTGAAGCGCAACACGACAGATGGGGAACCGGCACTCTTGCAACATGGAATAATGGGGTAGATGTGTTGAAAGGATTTTACGATAACAGAAATTATTATCAGCGCAATGAAATCGAGTCTTATTTCGATATGAATGATCAGGTTGATATTACAATTGAAGTAGATCCTCCCGGTGCCGGTTATATTAAAATTTCCACCATTATTCCCCAGGAACTTCCGTGGACTGGTGTATATTTTGATGGTTGCCCGGTAACTATCTCTGCGATTGCAAATCCAGGTTTTACCTTTTCAAACTGGAGTGATAATGATTTTATTGATGATGAAACAGCTTTATCCTTTACCAATAATGTTTCCGACAATACAACTTTTACGGCGAATTTTAATGGAAGCAGCATGGTTAATCCTATTGTTATAAGCGAAATTAATTACAATAGCGCAACTACACTCAACAGTGGCGATTGGATAGAATTATACAACAGCTCTCCAACTCCTATAGATATTAGTGATTATATTTTTTCCAACAATAATTTTTACGATAACTTTAAAATTCCAACAAACACAATTATCAGCGGAAACGAATATCTCGTTCTTGCTGAAAATTTAGATGAATTTATTATAATGCATCCGTCCGTTACAAACGTTATTGGAAACTTTATTTTTTCCTTGGAAAATGATGGAGATTCCATCACAATAAAAGATCATCAAAACAATCCAATTAAAACTTTTATATTTCATGACGATCAACCATGGCCAATAACTGCGGATGGCTTTGGCAGAACAATGGAGTTGGTTGCGGATATTGCAAATCCCGCATTTCCCGATTCATGGTTTGCGGGCTGTATGGGTGGTTCGCCCGGAGAGGCCTACACTTTGTGTTACGAAAATCCTATGGTAAATGAAATAAATTATAATTCTAACCCTGCAGATGATGCTGGTGATTGGTTTGAAGTATATAATTATGCGGCAAGCGATTTCTATATAAGTGGATGGCAGATTCATGATATGAATGATAATAGTTATACAATTCCAACAGGTACATTTGTACCGGCTGAGGGATATTTGGTATTTTATCAGGATGCCATAAAATTTAATGCACAATTTCCCGGTATCACAAATAAGGTTGGTCCACTTAATTTTGGATTCAGGTCTGAAGGTGATGTGATTCAGTTGTTCGATGGTACCAATACTTTGTATCAGAGTGTAGGTTACGATGATATTTCACCTTACCCATTATCACCAAATGGAGAAGGAACAGCACTTCAATTATTAAATACTGCATTAAATCTAAATACAGCAATAAACTGGATAGAGAGTTGCCCTGAAGGCACTCCGGGAACAGAATATTTACTCCCATGCGCAACAAATATTGAGGAAGAAACCAAATCAATGTTTGCAGTTTATCCCAACCCGGCCGGAAATTATATTTCTGTAGTTTTTCCTATAACGCTGGCAGACGAAACCACCCTATTCTTATCAGACCTTACCGGAAAAATTTTACTTATTAAAAAAATGGAAGAAGCGAATTTTATGCAATTTAACATCGAAAACTTTGCGCCCGGTATTTATTTCGTACATTTTCAAAATAACAACGATTTTGGTTCAAGCAGTTTTATTAAGGAATAATTCTGATTTAAATCGGGATATAATATTCATAATTTATAATTCGAGGTAAATTCCATTTTCAACTTATCGGTCATATGAGATAATATAACCGGTATACGGGAAAATATTAATGGAGCAACCTGAACCCAAACAAATTTACAATTGGAATTTACATATTGCGATTATGAGGGATCATATACGATATAGCGCTTTATTTATAGTAATTAAAAGCTAAGAACTATGCACAAAAATAAACGCAACACATAAAAAATGCGTTGCGTTTTTTCAACCTATGAAAGTCAAACTTAGAATCCAACAGATGCTTCAAACATAACACCTTTAAATTCAAGTCCGTTTCTGGAATCAGTTGTTTTGAAATTATCATATTTCTGATCCACATATTCTATTTTTACAAGCAGATTTTCGGTAGGGAACCAACCGGCTGCTATTTGAATGCGATTGATACTTATATCACCATCATCATCTGAATAACCAAATACACGACCGGTTACTGTATTATAACGGAACCCAACATACACCTGCTCATCAGCAAGAAAACGATAAATAACCTGAGCAGCAAGTTGATTGAAGTTGCGATCAACAGTATCTGTTTTTGTTGTTAATCCCAAACTTCCATTTCCACTTGCCATTTCATAAGTTCCGAAAACTTCCAATCCGTGGAATTTAACAAATGGATTAATCATAATTGCCATCACCTCACTTGAAAAACCCGGGTTTATTCTTCCGGAAAATGCCTGTGCAGTTGTGGTAGCAGCAGCAATTCCAGTTCCTGAAGCAACATATTCCTGCTCACCTGCTAAATAATAACGGGAACCTGCACGGTCGCCACTATATAATGTATTACTTGATGTTCCGGCATTTGTATAAAGAGATCCTGTAAGTCTTACTCTCAGGTCATCATTTAATTGTTTGTCGTATCCAAGTTTACCATAAATTGATGGTTTTCTGCTTAAAGTATCAGTAATATCATTAGGGTCGGTAAATGCTTTAATATTGGCATTTAATAATCCTGATGATAATCCCAACATTGCGATGATACCATTTTTAGGTTTGAAATAAAATTCACCGGCAATTTCAGTTGCAAATGCATCCATAATATTCTCCCCAACAAAAGGGTTATAAATTCCATTTGCATTATCTGTTCTGTAAAAGTGTGCATCCCCGTAATTATTTTCCATTTGTCCGATCTTTACGGTAAAATTTTTTGCATACCAATCAGGGTTTCCGAAGAAAGGTAATTTGTCAACCTGAATATATCCACCCTTTACCCAGAATTCATTATGGTGACGTGAAGACATATAATTTTCCAATTTAACACTGATACCATCTGCTAATTGCGCAGTGAGAATTAAATTCGCAGTCGCAAGATTAAATCCGTTGGTTATAGGATATAATTTATTGATGTTTACAGAGTCTCCGGCAGTAGTGGTAAGATTATTATCTCTTAAAACAACATCTGCTGTATTTGAATGTGAAATGGCTTGATATTGCTGTGTGAAGCCCCCACTTATTTTTAATTGAAACCCGGTGTAAGGAACGAGGTCCTCTTTTGTGGTTTCAAACATATTCAATCCGGCTTTATCATAAGGCCTGTCGCAATTGATCTTATTATTTTGGTTGTTCTGAGCGCTCATCATCATCGCTGAACATAAGAATGCAACCAAGATCATAGTTTTTTGATTAATAGACTTTTTCATTTTGTTTTGATTTAATATAGGTTTATAGAATTTTTAGTAAGTATTATTTCATTAAATAATTTAATTTGAATTTAATTGTGATATCATTTCCCACAGTCATAGCTCCCATCATTGCTGTTGGTGGATCAATACCAAAATCGGACATTTTTATTGCTTTAGATGTTTCTATGTAAAGCTTGCCATTTTCCTTTACATAAACAGTTCCATTTATATCTACATTTTTTGTAACTCCTGCAATGGTGAGATCTCCGTTTACTTTTATACTGTATCCTGTTCCTGATTTCACATTTGATTTAATGGAGACCATTTTAAAAGTAATATAAGGATGATCATCACCTTTTAAAGCATCATACGTTTTATTATCCATTATAGAACCCTTATCACTTTTTAATGATTTTACAGTAACCTTTAAATTGAGTTTTTGAATATTAAAGGTTGCATCCTGATTCCATTGAACTACTCCGTCGCCAATTGCTGTTTGTGCTACTTCTACCCAATCATGAACATTTGAAGTACCTTCAATAGTTATTTTATGGTCGCTAGCCATTATATACTGATTTTGACTCAACATAATAGTTGCTGAGAACAAAAGTGATGTTAATATTAATGGCCTGAAGATGTTCATAATTCCTGATTTTAATTTCGTTCTTAACTTATGCAAAGTAATTTCTATCACTGTTCACATTAAATGATTTTAATACTCCTCAAAAGTGATTTAAGTCACCTTTTAAAAAAAGACACTATCTAACTTTGTGTCATTAAAACTGTAAAAGCGCAAGCATAAAAAATGAAATACGGAGTATTACACAACATTCCGAATTGAAAATGACTGCTTTTTCATTTATAAATAACAGTATATTTCTAAATTATAAATTATGAAACGAGTATTAATAGCCTACTTTACCGCAGTTGTCGTTCTGCTGGCATTCAGTTACGCAGCATTGTATATATCCATATATTTCTTTCCGAAAATAGCGGAACAATATTTTGATCCGGTTTTTTCGTCAAGCGAAAAGAGAACCTGGTTGTATTTTATACATCCTTTTATTGTTGCCCTTGCGCTCAAATATTTTTGGCAGAGGTTCAAACATATGTTCAAGGGAAATGCAGTAAAACGTGGAATCGAGGTAGGACTTGTTTATGGCCTTATCGCCATTCTACCTGCAATGTGGATCACCTTCAGCGGTGTTTCAATCTCAATTTCTGTAGTAGCAACATGGATACTTTATGGTGTGATGCAGGGATGTATCGCTGGCATAATCTACGCTAAAATCAATCCTTAACATGAAAATTCCTATAAAAGAGAAAAAAAAACGCCCGAACATTGCGGGCGTTTTTAAGTATTACTTATTTTTTTCATTCCATTTGACTACAACTTCTGCATCTTCCACAGACGGTATACTCTTTAAATAATTATATACTGCCTCCATTTCAACATCAGTCATTAATCCCAAGGATGGCCATGGCATAAATTCAGGGTCAAGTTTTAAATTTTCAGGAGTTACGCCTGTGCGCATTGCATCTGTGAATTGTTCGAGACTCCATTTTCCAAAATTACCACCGGGGGTAATATTTGAACCCGGAGGAGATGCAGGATCAGGTGATTTATTTCCATTCAGTTTTTCACCATGACAGGTCCAACAGCCATGTATACGAAGAGTATACTCACCATATTCAATATCAGTTCCGGGATCAGGAGCAACAATCGACTTATTATTGTTAAGATCAACTAATTCTGCATTATACAATGTGCCAAACAAACCAGCCCCGGCCATAATTTGGGCCATTGTAGTAAATTTTGGATCTGTCCATGTTTTATCACTTGCCGGAACAGATTTCAAATAACCTATCAAAGCGCCCAGATCAGCATCACTCATATAATTAAAATCTTCAACAGGCATTACAAAAATCCCAAGTCCATCTGGTTTTACACCATACTTGATCGCCTTTACATAATCAATATCTGAATAATCCTTTGTTCTGCCGCCTCTGGTAATATTGGGTGCAGGAACTACCCCAAGTTCAGGTACATTAAAAAATTCTTTTCCTGCCATATCGCCACCATGGCAGCCTGAACAAACAGTAGCTGCAAGTGAAGCACCTCTAATGAGAGAGGCCGAATCAGTAAGAGCAGTAATAGGTGTTGGATTTGCCTCATATTCAACTTTGGCCATTTTCTTATACTTATTAACCATAAGGAAGGAGGTAATAACAATGATCAGGATCAGACATAGAATTACTATACCTGTCCATTTTAAAAATTTTCGCATGATTCCGGGTTGTGGGTTTGAGTTAATAATTGTTTTTCAGTGAAAAGTTAGTAATTTTTTTGAAACAGCAAAAATTTGAAATTTTTTTTTTAACACAATACACACATAATTTGCTATTAAGTGCAACTAATCACTCCTCAAAAAATCCACTTACCTTTGTCTCATGTGGAAAAATAACATTTTAGAAGCAATAGGCAATACGCCTTTGATCAAATTGAACAATATTGTAAAAGATATCCCGGCAACCATTCTGGCTAAAGTTGAAACTTTTAATCCAGGCAATTCCATCAAAGACCGTATGGCGATTAAAATGATAGAAGATGCGGAAAAAGACGGCAGATTGTTGCCTGGTGGAACTATAATTGAAGGAACGTCTGGAAATACTGGGATGGGATTAGCTATTGGCGCCATTATAAAAGGGTACAAATGCATTTTCACAACTACCGATAAACAAAGTATCGAAAAAGTGAATGCCTTAAAAGCATTTGGAGCAGAAGTTATTGTTTGCCCTACGGATGTTGATCCTGAAGATCCAAGAAGTTATTATTCCGTTTCTTCGAGACTAATTAAAGAAGTGCCGAATTCATGGAAGCCGAACCAATACGATAATCCAAGTAATGCAGTTGCTCATTATGAAACAACCGGACCCGAAATTTGGGATCAAACCGATGGTAGGATCACACATTTTGTTGCAGGGGTTGGAACCGGTGGAACAATAAGTGGGACAGGTAAGTATTTAAAGGAAAAAAATCCGGATATTAAAATTTATGGAATTGATACGTATGGTTCTGTATTTAAAAAATTAAAGGAGACTGGCATATTCGATAAAAATGAAATTTACCCTTATGTAACAGAGGGAATAGGTGAAGATTTTCTTCCGAAAAATGTGGATATGGATCTTATTGATATGTTCGAAAAAGTTACCGATAAAGATGCGGCAATAATGACCGGCCGGATCGTAAGAGAAGAAGGAATTTGGGTGGGAAATTCATCCGGCTCTGCATTGCAGGGATTAATTCAACTGAAAGATAAATTTACAAAAGAGGATGTTGTTGTTGTTATTTTTGTTGATCACGGAACACGTTATTTAGGCAAAATGTTTAATCCCGATTGGATGATGAAAATGGGTTATATTGATAAATCAGGATTAACAGCAAAAGATCTTATCTCCTCCAATCAAAAAGGCGAACTTAAATCTGTAGAAATTAATACAACAGTTGCACAAGCGCTTCAGATAATGATGCAAAATGATTTCTCTCAGTTGCCTGTTGTTGACGGAGGAAGAATTGTAGGTTCTATTAATGAAGCATTATTATATAATGAAGTATTAAAAAATCCGGAAATTAAAAATAATAAAGTTGGCACTATCATGAAACAGGCATTTCCTTTTATTGATATTTCCACTCCTGTAGATGCATTGGGCAAAATGCTTAATAATGATGTACACGCTTTGCTGGTGCGCGATTTCAAGGTTGATAAAACGTATATTATTACTAAACATGATGTAATGAGTGCGTTGACAAGATGAAACAATAAAATTTTCAAATTGGAGTTATCCCCTCCAATTTGAAAATAGAAATTGTATTTTTTATCCTTAAAAACAAATTAATGAGAAAGAAAACTCTTACCATTATCCCTCCTGATGAAATTATTCAAGGAAAAATCTATTTGATCAGAGGCGAAAAAATAATGCTGGATGAAGACCTTGCTTTATTATATCACGTAGAAACAAAAGTTTTGAATCAGACTGTTAAACGACACCTAAACCGGTTCCCACCTGATTTCATGTTTCGATTAACAGAAATAGAATTTGCACTCTTGAGGTCACAAATTGTGACCTCAAATAAAATACCCAATAAACAAAAACATGGCGGCAGAAGGACAATGCCATTGGTTTTCACTGAACATGGAATCGCAATGCTTTCAGGTATTTTAAATAGCGATACTGCTGTTAATGTAAATATTCAAATAATACGAGTCTTTACAAGAATGAGAAAAATGTTACTTACGCATAAAGATATTATGCTGAAACTCGAACAAATGGAAAAACAGGTTGCCGAAAATAGTGAGGACGTAATATTGATTTTCAATACCCTAAAAAAGTTATTGCAACCCAAACAAGAAAAACGAGAGTTAATAGGTTTTAAAATGAATTCCATCAAGAAAAAGAAAACAAAATAATCCCATGCTCATCACAGACCAACTGTTCCAAACCATCGAAATTACATCTCCACCAAAAAAAATAATTTCCTTAGTTCCATCACAAACGGAATTATTATATGATCTGGGGCTTGAAAATAATATCATTGGTATTACTAAATTTTGTATTCATCCTCAACATCTTAAAAAAAGAAAAGAAATTATTGGCGGAACAAAAAATTTCAACCTGGAAACGATCAAACAATTAAAACCTGATCTCATTATCGCCAATAAAGAGGAAAATGAATTTGCCCAGATCGAAGAATTAAAAAAAGAATTTCCTGTTTTTGTGAGTGATGTAAATACCTTGGATTCTGCTTTTGAAATGATACGACTTATCGGTATGATGACAGATTCAGTTAATAAAGCGGAAAATCTGATCAAAAGCATCATTTCAAACGGATCAGAATTAATTTCCACTCCTTTCCGATCTGTTATCTATCTGATCTGGAAAGATCCCTTTTTAACGGTTGGTGGAGATACTTTTATTAATTCCATGTTGAGTGAGGCGGGATTTGAAAATTGTTTCTCCACTGCGAACAGATATCCGGAGATAAATTTCTCCCACATAGAAGAAAAAGCGCCTGAATTTCTGTTTTTATCCTCAGAACCTTATCCTTTTCGTGAAATTCATGCCCTCGAACTCCAAAAACTATTGCCAAAAACAAGGGTTTTATGTGTGGATGGAGAAATGTTTAGCTGGTACGGAAGCCGTATTCAACATGCTTTTACGTATTTTAAAACATTACATAAAAGGATTTCGGGAGAGAATTGAAATAATTCTTCCAAAGTAGGGTCTCTTTAGCTATCTTTGCCGCCTCAAATCTTTGTTTCGCAATGGTTACCAATGATGTAAAATTATTTTCAGGAACTACCAGCCGTTATCTGGCTGAGAAAGTTGCCGATTATTATGGGCAACCATTAGGTAAAATTGCCATCGACCGCTTTAGCGACGGCGAGTTTCAGCCAAATATTCTTGAAAGTGTGAGAGGAAGTTATGTGTTCTTTATTCAAAGCACCTTTTTCCCTTCCGACAATTTGATGGAGTTATTACTCATGATTGATGCCGCTAAAAGAGCCTCTGCATCTTATATCACTGCAGTTATCCCCTATTTTGGGCTTGCTCGTCAGGACAGAAAAGACAAACCACGGGTTTCCATCGGAGCTAAATTGGTTGCTGAATTATTGTCGGCAGCCGGTGCAAACCGAATAGTTACCATGGACCTTCATGCCGATCAGATTCAGGGATTTTTTGATATTCCGGTGGATCACTTGAGTTCAACAGCAATTTATGTTCCCTATATTGAAGAAAATCTCGATACATCAAATGTGATATTTGCATCTCCTGATGTTGGAAGTACCAAAAGAAACAGACGTTATGCCGTTCATTTTAACACGGAATTAGTTATCTGCGATAAATACAGAAAAAAAGCGAACGAGATTGCAGAAATGACCGTAATTGGAGACGTTAGTGGAAAAGATGTTATCATGATAGATGATATTGTGGATACAGGAAATACCTTGGCAAATGCAGCAAATCTAATGAAACAAAAAGGAGCTAAAACGGTAAGAGCTTTTTGTACACATCCGGTTTTAAGCGGAAAAGCATACGAAACAATTGAAAATTCATCTTTAGAAGAAATTGTAGTAACAGATACTATTCCATTGAAACGCGAAAGTGAAAAAATACGTGTTGTTTCCTCTGCAAAATTATTTGCAAGAGCTATCAGAAATACACATGAACACAGAAGTATCAGTTCATTATTTATTAATAATTAAATTAAGATCTTTAATTTCATAAATTCAGTAAACAATTAAAATTAAATTCAATTAAAATGCAAACATTTGAATTAAAAGGGAAACTGAGAGATCATGTAGGCCGCAGAGCATCAAAAGATGCACGCACGGGTGAAATGGTTCCATGTATTCTCTATGGTGATGGCGAAAATACAAATTTCGAAGTAGCCAAAACAGCACTTAAAACTTTGGTATACACGCCAAACGTTTATAAAGTGATTCTTAATATCGACGGAACAACTTACGAAACTTTAATGCGTGAAATTCAATTTCACAAGGTTACGGATGAAATTCTGCACATCGATTTTTTGAAATTAAACCAAAAGAAAAAAATCACTTCTATTGTGCCGGTTAAATTAAAAGGACAGTCAGTAGGTGTAAAAAGTGGTGGTAAACTTATTCAGCGTATCAGAAAAGTTACTATCAAAGGTTTACCTAAAGATCTTGTTGACAGTGTTACAATTGATGTTACTGATCTTGATGTTAGCAATACCATCAGAATGGGTGATATAAAGATAAATAATATTGAGGTATTGGGTGCAAAAAGCATTCCGATAGTTACAGTTATTTCTCCTCGTGCACTTAAGGCAATTGCAGATGCTGCAGCTGCTGCCGATGCTGCCGCTAAAACTGTTGCACCTGTTGCAGCCGTTGCCGCTGCACCTGAGGCTGCAAAAGAAGAGAAGAAAGATTAAATTCATCAATTTTTTAACGAAGCAATTTCTAATTTTAAAAAATATGAAATTGCTTCGTTTTTTATTTCCAGGAAAATCCACAATCAAAGAGCAATAAACACTTGAAATGAAATATTTAATTGCAGGTTTAGGCAATTTCGGTATTGATTATCAAAATACAAGACATAACATCGGTTTTGATGTATTGGAATATCTCGCAGAAGAAAAAAAAGTAATATTCACCTCTAAAAGATACGCCGACACAACAGAATTTAAATTTAAAGGAAAAACATTTCTTCTCCTAAAGCCTACAACCTATATGAATTTAAGTGGTAAGGCTGTTAAATACTGGATGGAAAAAGAAAATATCCCGCTCGAAAATCTACTCATTATTACAGATGATATTAATCTTCCACTGGGCAAATTGCGCATCCGAAAAAATGGCAACGACGGTGGTCACAATGGATTAAAAAGTATTAACGAATTATTACAAACAAATCAATACACCCGATTGCGTTTTGGTGTGGGCAATGATTTCGGAAAAGGCAAACAAGTTGATTTTGTTTTAGGAAAATGGAGCTCAGAAGAAAAACAATTAGTATCAGAAACTACAAAAAAATGTGGCGAAGCAATTGTATCCATCATTATGGAAGGCGTTGACAGAGCAATGAATAAATTCAACTAAAAATCTAATTGGACTAACATTAAAGGTTAAAGATTATTCTAACAAAAAAAGTCATTTTACTAAAAACCGACAAGTGAAACCAATAAATTTAAACAGTTCAAGTTTAAATATTTGGTTTATTTAAATACTTCAACAAGAAATTATTTGAATTCCTAATCAACCGGTTATATGCATTAGCCTAAATTAGTTTTAACCAAGGGACTTTTATGTTACTCCATAATGGTTAACAGAGCTGAATCGGGCATCAGCAGGTGGCTTTAATGTCCC
>JAYSYX010000122.1:0-12658 GCA_043727235.1 Bacteroidota bacterium | reverse complement strand
CTTATTTAAGAGAAACTGTTTATGTGGTGGATAAAGGGAATAACAGGGTGTGCAGATATAAGTTGAGTACAGATTTGGAATAATTTAATATAATTTCTTGGTTATTTTATAAACTCAAATATAAAGTAGACTAATTTACCTATCCGCTCACTAACCCAAAAATTCATTTCACTCAACCACACATACAGTTTACTCATTGATTGTATGTATTTTTGTTATTATGCGCAAGTTCGTGCAAAATATGGCTCAACATATCAATGCTCTTTTGGTAGATGATGAACTACCTGCCTGCGAAACTTTAAGCTGGCTAATACAGGAATATTGTCCGGAAATTCTTGTTGCAGGAATGGTACATTCTGCTCAAAATGCGCGCAGTTTTTTAACACAGTACAATATAGATGTCATATTTCTTGATATTTCCATGCCAGGTGAAAATGGATTTGATCTTTTATCTTCCTTGCCGGAAAATAAATATCAGGTAGTTTTTGTTACAGCACACAATGATCATGCAGTAAAAGCATTTCGTGAAGCCGCCGTAGATTATTTATTAAAACCGGTAGATGTTGTCGAATTAAAACAGGCCATTTCAAAGGTTATGGAACGACATGATTTGCAGAATTCGGCGAATCAAACTTATGAAAGATCGATACAAGAGATTTTAAATAAATTCAGTGCTCCAACCAAATTGAATCGCATAGCCATTCCACATTCTGAAGGAATACATTTTATTCAGGCAAAGGATATTGTTTATATGGAAGCAGATAGCAATTATACAATATTTCATCTGTTGAACGGAGGTAAGATTGTAGCATCTAAAACCATGGCAGAATTTGAACCACAACTTCCAGAGGGATTTTTTCGCATCCATAAATCCTTCCACATCAATTTGAGTCACGTTGCTGAATATATAAAAAAAGATGGTAATAGTGTTATTATGAATGATGGGGTTCTCTTACCGGTTTCAAGAAGAAAAATCCAGGAATTAATGCAAGCATTGCTTATACAATGATATGGCTAAACGATTATTACTTTGTTTTCTGATTTTTTATTCCATACAAAGTTTTACACAAAATTTTTACAGTAAACAGTTCAACTATCTGAACGGTCTTCCTACAATGCGGATTTACAATTTATTTTGTGCTGATGATGGTTTTATTTGGATCGGTAGTGAGATTGGTTTGATACGATATGATGGAGTTTCCTTTGAAGTTTTTAGCACCGAAGACGGACTTCCGGATACTGAAGTTACACATGTGTTTGGTGATAAAGAGAATCGAATCTGGGGCATAACATTTAATGGAAAGATCTTTTTTATTAAGGATCACAAAGTGTATAATGAAGCCAATAGTTCATTGCTAAATGAATTAAATAATAAGTATGATATTGCCAATTATTTACTTACAGTTTCCTCTGAATTGTACCTATACTCACTATCTGATCTTGTGAAAATTGAAAATGAAACGATCACATCTATACCCTATAAAAATGAGGCCACCTGCAATATTTCATCCCGTTTATATGAAATAGATAAAAAGATCTATTTTTCTGTTTTATGCGGAACCGAAAGAATTAATTTTAACATAGAAAATGATGTCGCAAGTCTCAATGAAGATGATATCTCACTCCCTTTACAATATTCAGTTTCAAATTCAAATGATCAATCCTATTATATAACCAACAAGGGTATAGTTTCAAATAAATATGCTAAACTTATCATTCCCGAAAAGTTTAATCCGCTACTGAGTGAAATAACAAATTTATACGTAGACAGCAATAATGACCTTTGGTATTTCGACCTCAATAAAGGAATACAATATTTTCACAATGGAGTGTTAACAACCTTGCTTCCCGACTATAAAGTAAATAGTATCTCACAGGATTTTGAAGGGAACTATTGGATATCTACGATTTCGAATGGGCTTTTTGTATTCTATTCCGATTTTTTTAATAAACAGGAGATGTTAGCTACTGAGGAAGCAAAATTATTGCCAATCAATTGTCTCTACATCGATAACCAGGACAATATCTGGGCTGGAAATTCCTTTGCAAATATCACGTTGATAGACAATAAAAATAACAAACAAAATTTAGACCTGATTGAAATAAATAAGTATACAAGGATAATTGATTTTGATGTTGCGGGAAATTCTTTACTCGCAGCTTCTGATGAAGGCATTTTTGTTATCAACAGAAACGAAATAAAGTTAACTGCAAAAAAAGTTGGTGGAAGAACAGTAAAATCATTGTCAGTGCACCATGAAAATGAATTTGCTGCGGCATATTCCTATGGCATTTCCATTTTCAAAAATAAAAATAATATCTGGCTCGAAAAACAAATCTTTGCGAATAGATCATTTAGTGTTCAATATAATAAGAATATGCTTTGGTTCTCTTCTGAAAAAGGAATTTTTAATTACAACGGTTCAATAAACAGAATTAATATTCCTGAACTGGATGGTAAACGTGTTCTGGATATGGCATTTTTTGAAAAAGGCAATTTGATACTTATTTCTACTGATGGATATGGTATTTATGCAATTGACGATACTGACTACTCCATAAAATGGCGTGCCGAATCCAAAAATGGTCTTACAACAAATCTTACCCGTCAAATGCAATTGGTGGGGGATACTCTTTGGGTAAATTCGCCGGCAGGATTAAACAGATTAAAAATGGGGAGAAATGGATTTCAAAAACTAACTCCTCTTACAACCTCCAACGGATTGCCTTCTGATGATATAAGAGATTTCTATATAAAAGGTAATACACTTGCCATAGCAGGCGATTTTGGTGTATTAAAATGGAATAATTTTACGCGGCATATTAATTTATCTGCACCTAAATTTCATATAACAAATATCATTTCTGATAAAGGGACTTATAATAGTGATGACAAAATAATTTCCGATTATAAAAAGGGATTAATCAGAATTCAATATTCGGCAATTCAATATGCGTCGACCATTCCGATGATAGAATATTCTATTGACAATGGAACCTGGCAAACTGCTGCAGTATCGGTTTTAGAGCTGAGCAGCTTGAGCCCGGGACCACACCATTTGCAATTCCGTTTATTACATAACAATTCCCTACGCCTTAATACCAATTCAATTAACATTTTTATTGAAGCACCATTTTATGCCCAAAAATGGTTTATTCCTCTTTGTATTGGATTAATAGCAATAATGATTTCCTCCCTAATTATTTATCGCTTAAATAAAACCAAAAAAAAGGCAGTCTTACAATTAAAATTAAGTGAGGACCTCACATTTGCCGAACAACAGGCATTGCAATCAATGATGAACCCTCATTTTATATTTAATGCAGTTAATTCTGTTCAACAATATATTATCCGAAACGATAAAAAAGAGGCAAACAAATATCTCACGCAATTTGCAAGATTAATCCGACTCAATCTTGAAACATCAAAAAATAAATATATTACTCTGGAAGAAGAAATTGAACGATTGTCACTTTATCTCCAGTTTGAAAAAGTGCGTTTTGGCGATAAACTGGAGTATTCCATCACTGTAACGCCGGAATTAGAAGCCGATAAAATATATATTCCCTCCATGATAATTCAGCCATTTGTAGAGAATGCAATTTGGCATGGATTAATTCCTAAAACCGAAAATGGCCATGTTAATATCAATATCGAAAAACAGGATTCCAATATAATTATCAAGGTCATAGATAATGGTGTAGGATATACTACTGCCGACCCGGTAAAAACAAATAGTATTAAAACAAGCATGGGTTCCTTTATTACAAAAAGGAGACTTGAACTATTGGAAAAACAAACGGGCAAAGCTCATTTTTTCAAAATTTTGGCTACAGATCCCTTGAGAGAAACAGGAAAAGGAGTTACTGTTGTTATAACCATTCCACTCAATAGCTCGGCCGCTTAATAACTCGCATTGCACTTTAAGGTGCTGCCATTACCACACACTCATTGTTAAAATTATTTAACTGCTGTACCTATATTTTTGATTTCTTCCAATCAAACAAATTCAGATATTATGAAAACAGGTATATTTCTTAAACCACTTCAACTGATGAGTTTTATAATAGTTAGTGGTTCACTTTGGGGACAGGCAAATGTTAATTTATCCAATTTAAGTGCAACTGCCGTCAACCAACATTTACTCCCCGGGACTAATAACAACAGAAACTTAGGCTCTGCAGGCAAATCATGGAAAGATGTATTCGTAGATGGAAATATCTATCTGGATGATATCATTTTCATCACCAATAAAAATATTGTAAATAATACTTTTGTTGGTGCTTCTGCAGGAAATGTAACCATCGGAATTGCAAATACCGGAATTGGATTTCAATCGATGTTATTTAATACGTTTGGAGCGTATAATACCGGTGTAGGTCAATCGGCTTTATTATCCAATACTGCCGGAAATTTTAATTCCGCGCTTGGAGTAAATGCATTGTATTCCAATACAGATGGAAGTTTTAATACTGCCTGCGGATATCAGGCACTTAATTATAATACAACCGGAAACAGCAATACTGCAATTGGATTACAAGCATTATTTTCCAATACATTCGCAACGAATAATATTGCAGTTGGACATAAAACTCTATTTTCAAATACTTCCGGTGAACAAAATAGTGCCGTCGGAGCTGAAGCACTTTTTTCTAATACTTCTGGGAATTTTAATACAGCCGAAGGGTTCCGGTCAATGTATAGTAATACAACAGGCTATGAAAATACTGCAATAGGCAATAGCGCTTTATTTTCAAGTACAGTAGCTTATCAGAATGTTGCAAGTGGCTTTCAATCTCTTTATTCAAATATTTCCGGGAGTTTTAATGTAGCAAATGGTTACCAAGCCCTATATAATAACATAAGTGGAGGCACAAATACCGCTATTGGATGGCAGGCCTTATATTCAAATACCGGAGATTCAAATACCGGAGTTGGTACTTTGGCCTTATCTAGCAATACTGACGGGTATAAAAATACTGCTCTTGGTGCTTATGCCCTTAATTCAAACGATTTAGGAGTACAAAATACCTCTGTTGGCTTTACATCTTTAAATTACAACACAACTGGAAACAGCAACACCGCAAACGGATACGAAAGTATGAGAGAAAATACAATCGGTAGCAATAACACTGCATCGGGTACTGCATCATTATATCAAAATACAACTGGATATTCCAACGCTGCATTCGGTTCCGGTAGTCTTAGTTTTAATACAATTGGCTTCAGCAATACAGCCATTGGAGCAGGTGCTCTTAGTACAAACCTTTCAGGAAACTATAATACAACTTTAGGATTTTACGCAAATGTTTTCGCAAATAATTTTACAAATGCAACAGCAATCGGTAATCAGGCAATTGTAGATGCAAGTGATAAGGTACGGATCGGTAATACATCTGTTTCAAGCATTGGTGGACAAGTAAGCTGGACATCATTTAGTGATGCTCGAATAAAGGATAATGTGCAGGAAAATATTCCCGGATTGGAATTTATAAATGAATTAAGACCGGTAACATTCCATTATAATGTAAACAAGGAAGATGCACTTTTAGGCATTAATGATACTATACAAGCCGATGGAAAATTTGATATTGAACAAATGCAGTTCAGTGGATTTTTAGCGCAAGAAGTGGAAGCAGCAGCAAATAAAATAGATTATGATTTTAGTGGGGTTGATAAAAGTGGGAATATTATGGGACTTCGTTATGCCGAATTTGTAGTTCCACTCGTAAAAGCTGTTCAGGAATTGGATGAAAGGAATAATGAATTACAATCAGAAAATGAGGCGTTAAAAACGCGTTTAGATAGATTAGAGAGTTTGATACTTAATAATTCTACAGGTATAAACAGAACTGAACAGGATATTTTATTAAATTCAAATACTCTTTCAGCAAAATTAGAGCAAAATACTCCAAACCCATTCAATGGAACCACAGCAATTAATTATTTTGTTCCGGAAAATACGTATTCTGCTCAAATAAAAATTAACAATAACCTTGGTGTTGAAATAAAAACACTAAATATTGCTCATGGAAAAGGAACCATCACTTTATATGCAAGTGACATCCCTTCCGGAAATTATAGTTATTCCTTAATAATTGATGGGAGAATTATTGATACAAAAAATTTGATCATTGTGAAATAAATTGAATATCCTATTTTTTTTAAACCTATAAATATTAATACTATGAAAAACCAGTTTAACCCAATCCTCAAAAACAAACATATGCAAAAATTAATTTTGTGTTTTTTATTCCTAATTTCCACGCAATTTATTAATGCGCAAGTGCCTACCGTTCAACAGCAATTATATGTAACTTTCGGAGCCAGCACTATGGTTGATCTTTCTCCAAATGGATTTACTATAACCCCAACAGGTACGCCCTTTCCTTGCCCTGATAGATTTGGAAATCCGAATTGTGCTTTGAAATTAAACCTGACAGATATACTTACCATAACACCCGATCCCGTATTTGATATTGTAGCTGGCGAAGATTATTCTATAAGTATGTGGTATAGAGGACATACTCCATCCACAAGTGACATCGAATTTTTATTTAATAAAACTAATCCTGCCAATACTCCTCTCACCTCCGATTATCATTTATGTATATATAATCTTAACAAACCCCACCAAGGATATTCTTTTACACCGGTAACTTTTCAACCCATTTCACCGGGTGCAGGTTGGCACCATTTGGTAGGAATGTATAATAGTGTCGGAGCCATTTGGACTTTATATGTTGATAATGTAATAGCATATAATTTTGCCGGACCTGTAGTAACAAGTTCGCCCGGTAATTCAGTTCAAATTGGTGGATTATATAATGGTCGTGTAGATGATATCGTTTTTTATGATCGTTTATTAACAGCCGCGGAAATAAATCAATTATTTATTGATGCAAATTCATGTGCAATTCCATGTGGTTGTCCTGTTCCGACAGGTTTAGCTTTTGCAGGGTGCACAAATCCAAATACATCTGTTTTAACATGGACAGGAAATCCATGTGCTTTGAGTTATCAGGTAAGGATAAGAAATGTAACAACAGCAGGTCCGTGGGTAAATTATACATCTGCAACTCCAACAATTTCCATCCCCACAATTCCCGGACATGTTTACCAATGGAAGGTTCGTTCACAATGTGCAGCAACAGGAATTATAATTAATTCATCGTTTTCTTCAAATAATAATTTTACCGCTCTTGCATGTAGAACGGGTGAAGAAGAATTAGAAACAGAGATTTCCGGTTCAACAGAATTATATCCAAATCCGGCGTCAGATGCAATAACAATTACCTCAATGTATCAAGATGCGGTTATAACATTCTATGATCTTTCTGGAAAGATCGTAATGGAAAAAATTATGTCAGATTATGTTGCAGAACTTACTATCGAACATTTACAAAATGGTATTTATCTTGTAAAAATAGATACTGGTTCGTCTTCTGAAATATTAAAATTTGTAAAAACAGAGTAAAAAATATTGAATATTTAGAAAGAGGTTGTCGGGTGACAACCTCTTTTTTTATGATTGGAATTGAATCAATGTATGGTGAAGACGGAATTCTTATCATTATAAATGCATTAAGAGGAGTTGTTAAATCGGAATCCGTTGAATTATCAGAAGGGACAAATACCTTTGATATCCAAATTCAACCACTTCCATCCGGAATATATTTTGCTAAATAATCGGGAAAATAGTGAAATTATTGTTGAACGGTAGAATCATATCAAGGTAAATTAGAAAATAAAAAAAGAGGCTATTTCAAAAGGATAGCCTCTTTTTTATTGTACACTCTGTTGAGAACTATTTTTTTTGCAAACATTAAAAAAACCGATACTGTATCACGGAAAACGATCATCAAAAAAACGGTTTGTATTTAAACCTGCAAGCAGTGAAAACTGATAATATTGGCTCTACCACTAGGCGACATGGCATCTTAACGATATCCGGTTCATAGAAAAAAACCAGATCTCAAAACTTTACGTAAATAGTCTCAAATGAAAATTATGCAGGGTAAAATCTTAAAATGGGGATTGATCGGATTATCCGTTTTTGTGATACTTTTCCTTTCATTAGGAATTCATCTGTATTATGTAACAGATAATTTTTACCAAAATGAACCATCAAAACCACAATTACAATTAAGTCGCATCGATTTTAAAGAAGATGTTGACTCAACAGAAGCAAAACAAATACAATCATTTGTAAATGGAATTGAAGGAATACAAAAATCTTATTTTAATATTCAGGATGACATATTGGTATATTCATATTATGCAGGCAAACAAAATTCAGAAACAGTATTTCAATTAGTAAATAATGAAACGCATTTAATTGGAGAAAAATTTATTGTGAGTGCAGAACAATCCCAAAGTGGTTGCCCTGCGATGCAAAAAAACGGCGAAACAAGTGGATTATTAAATGTTTATAAGGTCATGTTTTCCATATTTTAATAAATACATTATTTCAAATATAAAAAATATATATTATGTCGACAAAAAATCTATTATTGATACTAGCCTTAGGGGCGATAGTAACCTTTACTTCTTCTTGCAAAGAGGATGAACAACCAGATCCCACTCCTGCAGATCCAACACTATATCAAAGAGTTGGCGGAACAACAATGGTAGACGATCCTGCTAATCCCGGAACTCAAATTGAACAAGGCAGATTAACACTTCGTTCTGTGGTTGACAGTTCAATTTTTGTTATAGCAGCAGACCCATCTATGGCTGCATTTTTTCCTGTTCTACTGGGAGAGGTTGGTACAGGTGATTTTTCAGGATTTAATGCTTTGAGCGATAACTTCACTGATTTTCTTTGTACTGCAACGGGGTCAACAAATCCGGACTATGCATATATCGGTTTAACTATGGAAGATGCACATGCACCTGCAGTAAATTCGAGAATGGGAATGGCCGCCACGGATGCTGATTTTGATGCATTTATTGGAGATATTGCTGTAGGCTTATCACAAAACGGAGTTACAGATACTGATCTGATAAATGATCTTGTTATATTATTGGAGACAACCAGAGCAGATATAGTTCAACTCTAATGTAAAAATTAATTATATTAATGTGAAATTAAAAGAGCCGCTATTTTAGCGGCTTTTTAATTTCCAAAATATTGTGATACTCTTATGTATAATAAACCATTTGCAACTGAAGTGTAATTTTGAAATTGCAAATTGGTTAAAATGTAAATTCAATATTATAGTTTTGTACAAATTTGTATAATGAATAAAGTTATCGTTCTCGGTGCAGGTATGGTTGGAAGGGCCATGGCAATTGATCTGTGCAAAGATTTAGAGGTATACTCAGCTGATATAAGTGAAGAAAATCTTTCAAAATTATCGCAGCACAATATCAAAACCATCAAGGCTGATCTTTCCAATAAAGAAACGATCAAAGAATTAATTTCAGATAAAGATCTGGTGATAGGTGCTGTTCCTGGTTTTATGGGTTTTGAGACTTTTAAGACAGTAATTGAATCCGGAAAAAATACAAGCGATATTTCCTTTTTTGATGAGGATCCCTTTGTATTAAATGAAATAGCCATTAAAAATAATGTTACTGCGGTAATGGATATTGGTGTAGCTCCGGGCATGGATAATATAATTCTTGGTTATCACAACAAAAGAATGAAAGTATCAGATTTCATTTGTTTGGTTGGAGGTTTACCTGCTGCACGCATTTGGCCCTATGAATATAAAGCTCCATTTTCTCCGGCCGATGTTCTGGAAGAATATACCAGACCCGCGCGTTTTGTAGTTGCTGGAAAAACTATTACTAAACCTGCACTGAGCGAACCTGAATTAATGCAGTTTGACGATATTGGAACATTGGAGGCATTTAATTCGGATGGTTTGCGCTCTTTAATTAAAACTATGCCCGATATTCCGAATATGATAGAACGGACCCTGCGTTATCCGGGACATATTGAATTAATGCGTGTTTTCCGCGAATCCGGATTTTTCAGCAAGGAAGAAATTGACATCAAAGGAAAAAAAATACGTCCACTTGATCTTACGAGTAAATTATTATTCCCACTTTGGAAATTAGGTGATGAAGAAAAAGAATTTACGGTAATGCGCGTTATAGTTTCAGGATTGGAAAATAATAAACAGATAACTTATACTTACGATCTGCTCGACAGATACGATGCCAACACCAAAACATCTTCCATGGCCCGCACAACAGGATACACCTGCACTGGTGCTGCGCGTTTAATTTTAGAAAATAAATATACACGTAAGGGTGTTTCCACGCCTGAATTTGTAGGAGAGGATGAAAATTGTTTTAGTGCCATGTTTAATTATTTAAAGAAAAGAAACATTAATTACAGAATGCATAAAACTGAGCATTAATCATCTTTACGTGTCCCCAAAGTGTTAAGCGTATTGAATACTTTGAATGAGGAAATGTCAGCATCCTCCTACTGTGTCCCCACTGTGTTAAGCGCAGCGAACGCTGTGGATGAGTGGCGAATATTCCCATTTTCGCACAGTCACTACGGTGCCTGAAACATTGCCTATGGCTGTTAATTCGTGCACCTGCGTGACTGCCTTGTCAGGCAGGTTTGTGGCAACCATTTTAATCCACACTACTGAGGAAAAAAGTTGCCACAAATGAAAAGCAACTTAAATATTGCGTGTAGATAATTTCCTTAAAAAAATATACCAAACTATTTATCGTTTGTTTTTTCATTCGCTTTTTCTTCAATTTCTGCTACTTCAACATTCGAAACTTCAATGTGTTTTTTAGGGAAATTAAATAACCAACTTGTGAGCACCGGAACAATAAAAATTGCAACCGTTATTAATGAAAAGAACAGATCGGTGCGCTCGTTTTCTAAGAAATTGCATAGAGGAGTATCTTGGCCGAATTCATAACACAAAAATGACAGGATCAACTTTAAACCAAGCAAAGCGATGATTAAAAAAGCTGAAGCATTTAAAAATGTAAACTTTTCCAACAATTTTATAACTCCCTGCGCTACAAATCGTATGGCAAGAATTCCAATAAATACACCGAGACAAATAAGATAAATATTATCAGTGTATGCAACTGCTGCAAAAACATTATCAATGGAAAATGCAAGGTCCATAATATTTACCAAAATAACAGTACTCCAGAAATTTCCGATCCTGCCTACAGTGTTTTTATAGAACCAGTTATTTTGTTTATTGAGTGTATCATCCGCAATTTGTGGAGTAGCCTTGGTCCTGAAATAATCTACTGCCAAATACAACAAATATAATCCACCCAATGCTTTTAACCACACTACCTGAATAAGCCAGGCAGCAAGAAGTAATGCAAGTCCCCTGAAAAAATAAGCGCCGAAAATTCCGTATCGCAATGCTCTTCCCCTTTGCTTTTTAGGAAGGTCCATTACCATTGTTCCCATCACCAATGCATTGTCAACACTTAACATTGTTTCAATTAAAATTAAATTAAAAACAATGATTCCTGCCTGTGCCGGTGTATGACCGAAAAATTCGACAAAATCAAATAATAAGATTTCAAATCCCATAGCTTTTATATTTAATTGATAAGTTCTTTTTGCATTTCCATTTCCCAGCTCCAGGCTGAATGCATCATTTCATCAATATCCCTTTTACATTCCCAATGTAATATTTTTTTTGCTTTATTGTTGTCGGCAAAAATAGAAACAACATCTCCTTCTCTGGGCTCACCGATGTTATAATTTAATTTGATTCCACTTACCTTTTCAAAAGCGTGAATCAATTCAAGCACAGAAACACCAGCACCGCTTCCAAGATTAAAAACTTCATAATTTGCCGAATTTCTATTTTCCAAAAGATATTGCAAAGCAAGTGTATGCGCCTCTGCAATATCCATAACATGAACATAATCCCTGATACAGCTTCCATCGCGTGTATCATATTTATTTCCAAATACAGTAAAACTTTCTTTTTTACCTATGGCGGTCTGTGTAATATTTGGGACAAGATTTTCAGGTTCTGCATAGGGTATCTCTCCTATCATACCACTGTTATGAGCACCAACCGGATTAAAATAACGCAGTGAAATAAAATTGGCAGAAACTGTTTTTGCATGCGCGGATATCATTTGTTCTGCCAATAATTTTGTCCATCCATATGGCGATTCCGGTGAGGCAACCGGAGTTAACTCATGCACCGGGAGTTCGTTTGTGTTGCCATACACACTACAGGAAGAGGAAAATACAAAGTTTGGTATATTATATTCTTCGGCAATACGCAAAATATTAATAGTGGAATTTAAATTATTGTCAAAATAGATCATTGGTTTCTGAACCGATTCGCTTACCGATTTAAATGCCGCAAAATGTATGATCCCAACAATATCCGGATGCCCCGAAACAATATTCCTCAATTTTGGAAGATCGCGACAATCAACCCTATAATTAGTAAATTCTTTTTGTGTAATTGTTTTTATTCTTTCCGCAATAATTTGTTTTGATCTGGAAAGATTATCAATTGAAATTACTTCATACCCCTTTTCCAAAAGATCGATAATGGTATGCGAACCAATAAATCCGGTTCCTCCTGTGATGAGTATTTTTTTTTTGAACAAAGTTAAAAATCAGTTTTGGGGTTAGTAAAAATTTGATATTACGAAAATGTTTTTGGGAGGAGGTCCGATTAA
>JAYSYX010000121.1:0-1898 GCA_043727235.1 Bacteroidota bacterium | reverse complement strand
GCTATGGAAAGACCTATAGACCCGCAAACAGCCGAAATTTCATCAATTATCTTAACATATTCCTGATAACCTAGTCCGGCCCCGCCGTACTTATGCGGCACAAGTACCCCCATGAGACCCAATTCTCCTGCGAGCTTAAATAGTTCTACAGGGAAATGTTGAGATTCATCCCATTCCATCATTTTCGGTCGTATATGTTTATCTGCAAAATTTTTTGCAGATTCTGTAACCATTGCTAAATTATCTATAACATCCATTTCCATATGCCTGAAATTAAAAAGAGTGTAAAAGTATCAATAGGAAGCCAATGAAACAATATTATCACAATAAGGTTTCAATTTATTAATACCGTGCAAAAAAGTTAATTCTATTACAAATGCAAAAGCGGCAACATGTGCATTTTGCATAGTAATGAGTTCTGCTGCTGCATGTGCTGTTCCCCCGGTTGCAAGAAGATCATCGTGAATCAGGATATTCCAACCGCGTTTTATATCCATACTATGTATCTCCACAGTTGCCGAACCATATTCAAGGTCATAAGAAAATTCAACGGTATCTCCAGGCAATTTTCCTTTTTTGCGCACCGGAATAAATGGAACATTTAATTTATTGGCAAGTAAAAATCCATATAAAAACCCACGGCTTTCGATGGCAACCACTGCGTCAATTTTTAGGTGAGCAGTTTTTCTTATCATTTCATCAACGATCTCGTTGGATAAAGCAGGATCGGCTAAAAGTGGGGTGACATCCTTAAAAACCACTCCTTCCTGTGGAAAATCAGCAACATCGCGGATTGCACTTTTAATTTTTTGTTCAATATTCATAATATTAAATATGGTTTCAATTTTTCAAAAAGTGTAGGATACATACCTTTAACTTTCATTAATTCAGTTATGGTATAAAATTTCCCGGTTGAATTTCTGTAATCAATAATTGATTTCGCTAATTCATCCGAAATATACACATGATTTGCGAGTTGTTCTAATGAAACCACGTTGATATTAATTTTAATTAAATGATTTTTATCAACTGTTAAAAATGTTCTTGCATTTTCCAGCGATTCCATATCGATCCCAAAAACGCTGTTCAATTGATCTATGGAATATATACCGCCGCTGCTTTCCCTGAATTTTATTATCCTTATGGCATTATCCGCAGAAAATCCCAGTAGCATAAATTGTTCTTTTAAAGCTGTATTCACTTCTATAGTTTCTTGTGAATCAGAAATTACAATTGGGATATTTGTTGAATTGTTTTTTGTTGAATTGAATTGTATTGTGTCAATTAAAATATATGGTTCCAAACGTGCAAAATCCTCATTGGTGAATCCATAGGTTTTTAAGAGGTCTTCCTTTTTTTTGAATTTACCTCCCTTTGAGCGATAATTAATTATGCGTTCGGCCAACCATTTTGATATTCCCAATTGCATCCACTGCTCTGCAGTAATAATATTTGGATCAAATTCAAATAATTGAAGGTTGATGTTATTATTTTTACTATAAGAATTTTTATTCTCGGGAAATTTTTTGTGTTGCCACTTTTCAGAGTTCGCAGGGTAACTGTAAGTATGATAATTACTATTAAAATTATCCTCCTTTTGCTCAGCCGGCATACTCACGAGGAGTGGCTTAACTGCATCATAATTATTAACCGTTTGTTTAGGGAAAAAATATTTTTGTACGGAAGGCATTATTGAA
This sequence comes from Bacteroidota bacterium, assembly GCA_043727235.1. Lineage (GTDB taxonomy): Bacteria > Bacteroidota > Bacteroidia > Chitinophagales > BACL12 > UBA7236. The sequence goes on along the minus strand of JAYSYX010000121.1, from coordinate 201 downwards.
GTTACCAAAATTGCAAAGGCAAGGTATAGTGCTACATTTCTTTCCTTTTTGGAAAAAATGAAATAGTTCCGGGTTAGTTTTTTAAGGGTCCGCATCACAGAATTCTGTTTTACAGTAAAATAAAAACCCCCGTTCTTATTTGATCCAATAATTAAAGATACCGATATTTATATAATATTCAAATCGCGGTAAAAATTATCT
>JAYSYX010000120.1:0-1898 GCA_043727235.1 Bacteroidota bacterium | reverse complement strand
TTTAGGGATAAATGAATTACCGCGACCCACAATTTTTGATATTGTATAAAAGACACTTAGTCCTTATTGTGCTTGTTTTTGCGGCATTCCGTCTTTATGCGCAACAAACACTATTCACTAAAATTGATACAGGATTTTCAAAGGTCACCTTTAATAATCTGATTTTTGAAGACGCAAAAAAAAACGTGCTAACCTATCAATATTTATATAATGGTGCAGGGGTTGGGATAGGCGATATCAATAACGATGGGCTCCCCGATCTGTTCTTTTCGGGAAATATAGTTTCCGACAGATTATATCTCAACAAGGGAAATTTGAAATTCGAGGATATAACCCAATCGTCCGGAATTGAAAAAATTACTGGCTGGAGCAGCGGTGTATCAATGGCTGATGTTAACGCGGATGGATGGCTGGATATCTATGTTTGTCGCACGGGACCTCACTCCACTTCAGAAAGAGTAAATTCATTATACATCAATAACGGCGACCTTACCTTCACGGAAAAAGCAAGTTTTTATGGTTTAAACGATTCCTCCTTCAGCACACAGGCGGTATTTTTTGATATGGATAAGGACAATGATCTGGATATGTTTTTATTAAACCACGCCGTTACGCAGGTAAAAGGGTTTTCGTTGCAGGACATAAGAACTAAACGCGACCCTTATGTCGGAAATAAATTATTTCGCAACGACAATGGATTTTTTAAAGATGTAAGTACCGAATCGGGTATTAACGGAAGCTCTATAAATTTTGGTTTAGGAGTAATAGTTGGTGATATAAATAATGATAATGCACCTGATATATTTGTCACCAACGATTACAATGAAATCGATTATTTATATCTGAATAATGGATATGGAAAATTTTCAGAAATAATAAAAACAGCTTTCGGACATACTTCTAATTTTTCCATGGGTTGTGATATGGCTGATATTAATAATGATGGTTTTCTCGATCTCTTTGTTGCTGATATGTTACCGGAAGGTAATTACAGGCAAAAAATATTGCAAGGGCCAACACGATACGATATGTATCAATTAGCAGTTGATTATGGATACGGACATCAGGTAATGCAAAATACATTGCAAATTAACAATGGCAATAATACTTTTTCCGAAATTGCAAATTATGCCGGTGTAGCAGCTACCGACTGGAGTTGGGCTCCTCTCTTTGCCGATTTCGACAACGATGGATATCTGGATCTTTTTATCACCAATGGATATCGACGCGATTTTACCGATATGGATTTTATGAAATACACTTTTGCCGAGGAAGAAAAAAAAGCATTTGCAGAAGGAAAAAAAGTAAATACATTAGATCTGGTAGAAAAGATGCCCTCTGTAAAAATTCCGAATTTTATTTTTAAGGGAAATGAAACGCTGCAATTTGAAAATAAAACTGTGGAATGGGGATTTGAAAAACCCTCTTTTTCCAGCGGTGCAGCCTATGGTGATCTTGATCTGGATGGCGATCTGGAAATTGTTGTAAATAATATCAACGACGAGGCATTTATTTATAGAAACGAAACAAATAATTTATTAAATAATAATTATTTACAGGTTGAGGTAAAAGGGACAAAAAATAATTCAAACGCAATTGGAACAAGTGTTACAGCGTATTCTTATGACCGACAATTTACCCGGGAATTAATGCCTGCAAGAGGTTACGAATCTTCAGTGGATCCTGTATTGCATTTTGGTTTGGGAGATATTGACACTCTTAGTTTAAAAGTAGTATTTCTGGATGGAAGCACATTTACCTTAGAAAACATTTCTGCAAACAAAAAAATTATCGTTGATCAAAAAAACGCAGGGAGTCAGTCAATAGTAAAACCAAAGCCCGATAATATATTTATCGATGTAACAAAAGAAAAATTATTATTTAAACACAACGAAGAA
>JAYSYX010000119.1:0-4628 GCA_043727235.1 Bacteroidota bacterium | reverse complement strand
GCCACCGTAGCTTTAGCGAAGGTGGCTTTCTCCTTTTTTTTTTGATATAGGAAAAGATGTATTAATGATTGCCAAAAAAACAATCAAAAAAATTTTACTTCTTCAAATATTCAATTACCTTTAAAGACAGGTAAGCGACTTACCTATTTATTTCACTATTAAACAACAAACTTTTATGAAAAACTTTACACTTGGAACTAAGTTCCTAACAACACTCGTGGCTGTAATGGTTTCAGCTAGTTTTACGTATGCTCAATATTGTATCCCAATGTACACTACAGGTACAACAGAGGGCGATTTTATTAATGGTGTATCTGTAGGCACCATAGCCAATACGGGAACGGGTGGCGCTATAACTGGGGTTGGATATTCCGACTATACTGCTCTTTCAACTGATCTTACCTTAGGAACTACCTATACAATGACCGTGAATAATAACCCTTCATGGAGCCAAACGTATACTGCCTGGATCGACTATGATGGTGACAATACCTTTGAAGTTTCAGAGGTTCTTGGAAACCTGTCGCTTTCAGCCGGTGCTACCGGAACCATAACATTTACACCTGCATCGGGCAGCGGAATGACCCGTATGCGCGTTCGTTGTATCTATCCTTCTGGTTTAGGAACTCCTTTGGATCCTTGTGCAAGCACAACCTATGGTGAAGCAGAAGATTACACTGTTAACTTAATGGATGTCGGAGCTGTTTGTGCAACTCCTGTTGGATTAACCGCTGAAGTGTTTGGAACAGAAGTATCCATGACATGGACCCCAGTACCAGGTGCACAATACCATTTATCAATTTACAAAATCAGTGATCAGTCTCTTGTACTAAAACAAAAAGTATTAGGCGGTGGATCAGGTTGGGACTATGCAGGTTTAACTCCGGGAACTGATTATGCATACCACGTTCGCGCTTTCTGCGGTGGCGGTATGGTATCAGGTATTTCTGATAATTATTATTTCTCAACTCCTTTTCGTTTAGCTAATGATGCGGCTGCAATTAATATGTTTCCAAATCCAAACAATGGAACATTTAATTTGAATTTAAGTGGTTATGAGAACAATAGTTATGACATGAACATCTTGAACTCACTGGGACAAGTTGTTTATTCTAAAGTTATTTCTATTGACAATTCAAGTTATATGGAAGAAATTAACCTTAGTAATGTAAATGGTGGAATGTATATAATCAGACTTACCAATGATGTTACTGATATTAATTATTCATTTATAGTTACTGAATAATTAATTTTTCTAATTACTTTAACCCGTTGAGAAATTTCTTGACGGGTTATTTTTTTTAATAGCGGGGAGTAGCGGAATTTTAAAGTTTGTGCTGTCAGTTGGCAGACTGGATACTTAGAGCAATATTTATTACCTTATCAATAAATGTAATAACCATTTATTACCCTTTTCAATAGAGTTCAATAAGTATTTTTAACCAAGGTAACTTAGGTTGTAAAAAGTCATACTCCGATTTCTAATAATCAACGGAAATTAATAAATAGTTTGATTAAAATATATACCATTCTGATAAATATTGAATAATATAAACGACCAATCTCTGATAAATAAACAAATAAATTTTAGCGAAAAAAATTATATAAAATCTTCAAATTTTCTAAATATTCCATCAAATAAAAATGATGATCAATTAATATTCATCATCATTTTTCACTGCCCGGAAACAGCTTGCTCAAATGCATCCTGTCCACCAACTATCGGAATTGAAATGTTAGAATTAAGAAGGTCAATGGTCAATTCCGTACCAGGTTTAGGCCATAAAGTAAATTCTTTATCAGATGAAAATATCAGTAAACCAATTTGTTTACCTGCAGGTATTATTTGATCATCGGGCATGAGATCAAATGTCACCTGATAATATGCATCCTTCTGCAAAACTGTACCTTTTGTTAAGGAATTAAAATTCTGCGGATCGGCCCAACCTCTTGTTATAAGATTATCATATACTTTCGTTTCCTTTTCATCTTCCCAAGGCAATGCAACCAACCAAACCGATAAATTTGCAGCAGCCTTACTTGATGACAAACGAATGGTAACTTGTGGAATACCTGAAATTCTGACCTCTTGTTTTAGTGTTGGAGAAACAAACAATAATCTATGTTCGCTGTATTTTTCTCCGCATAATTCAGCTCCTGAATAATGATAATCATCAATTAATGTGTCGCTTGCAATTTCCTTTGATGGATTTAATGCTAATGCGCCATTATTATTAGTTCCACCTTGTAGAAAGAATTTGACATGAGTTGCATTTTTATCGGGGTATTCATTATATGCTGTTGGTGTTGCATCGTGCTCTCTTACTATTTGTACTTTAGCATCATTTACTACGTCGTTTTCAATACCAAATAAATAATGTGTGAACCATCTGTTCATCATGGAAAAAGATGGATCACCGCCATGGCTATTTTGATGATAATACAATTGCACCGGCAACCCCTTTTCTTTTGCCGCGAGATAAAAACGATAACTCTGTTCAGGCATAACATTCCAGTCATTAAATCCATGGGCCATTATCATGGCGGCATGCATGTTGTCAATTTTTGATAAATAATCTCTTGAAGCCCAAAACTCATTATAATCACCAGTAATTCGATCCTGATTTTTAACCAAAATACTATCCCGATAAACTGCTGTGATATATTTCCGTTTTGATTTTTCACCACAATTAATAAAATCATATAAAACATCCACATCTTCTCCCAAATATCCATCGGGAGATCTTACTAATCCATTGGAACGATAATAATGGTAAAAAGAGGTAACGGGAGCAACCGGAATAATTGCCTCAAGCCCCTGCACTCCAGTTGTTGCTGCGGCAATACATAAAGTGCCATCATAAGATGTACCCGTCATACCAACCTTTCCACTACACCAAAATGCTTTCACTTCCTCATTACCGTTTCGCGTGGTAAATGCTTTCCCTCTTCCGCACAACCAATCTATAACCGCTTTTGGTGCCAGTGCTTCGTTATCTCCACCCACTGTTGGAGCTCCATCAGATAATCCCGTGCCGGGAGAGGAAGAATATACCATAACATAACCTCTGGGCACCCAGGTAGTATTCATATAAAAAGACATAAATGGCCATTTATCTCTTGTGCCTAAATTAGAATGTTTATGTGGTTTTGGTTTTTCACCTAATTCCTGTCTGACATTCCAATTCCGATTTTTTCCAAACAGATCTAATAATGCCCATAGTTTAAGCCCATAATACGGACTTGTTGTATATACTACAGGCAATTTCAAATTTCCCAAAGCCGTTTGTCCCGGACGCGTAATAAAAGTATGCATTCTGTCATACCTTCCATCCCCATCAGTATCAAAATTTGTTTCCACCCACAGCTCCTCATTTATCCAGGTTTCCCTATCACTAAATTCCGGAACAATTTGCGCTTCTCCATTTTTAAACACGGGTTGGGGGGTGGTTTGTGCAAAAATTTCATTGCTAATTAAAGCTACAATTAAAAAAGGGATGATTCTGATTTGTATTAAAGACATAGGGTTGAATTAAATGAAGGGTTGAAGATATTAAATGTTGAGGAAATGGGAGGATAGGGTAAAATGTAAATGATTTGGATGTATTGGGGTGGATTTTTTGGTGGATTTGGGTTGGAGTTATTTTCCAATACAGAATGTGAGATTGGTTGGTTTGCAAGGGGTTTTAAGGGGATGGGGTACAAATGGGGGACAAAACAGAAGCTTATTGGACATTTAGCTAAGTGTTACAGAAATTTTTTAATATCAATCTCTACTCTAAAGACGTTAGGCTTGTCTTCTGCTAATACTTCTTCCCTCAACTTATTCAAATCTATATTTTCATAGTCCACTAAATATTTGTTTTTATCTATTATAGATTGATAAAAATTGCATTTATCATAATGAAGTTGATTGGCGAGATAAGCGATACTCATTTTATTTCGTATACTACAATTAACACCAAAGTTTATTTCTACCAAAGCCTCGAGTGGAAAAAATGCGTGCCTACTTGATTCAAGAAAAAAACGATATTCTTCCTCATATTGCCAGTCTTCCGATTTCGTTAATAATGTTTTAGAAATTAATTTTTCGGCATCTTTAAGTGAAAATTTTATAAGTTCATTTTTATACTCTACATTATCATATTGGTTAAACGCTTTTATTAAAATGTCATGGTCAAATCCAAGACATACACCTCTATGTTTATCTGCATAATGACTCCACATTAAAATATTGTCTTTTATTTTACTAAAGCTACAAATACCAAAATGACTTAACCATAAGCGAAATGGATTTATAAGTGTATCCGAAAATTCGGTTGGATTTTTTCTATATGCTGACAATATTTTCTCTCTTCCCTCTTCGCTTACTTTTTCCGAACGAGAATAAAATGCTGAAATCATTTCTTCATCGACATTTTCCAAACTAAACATACTATCATATGGATCATTAAATTGCCTTATTGACGAAAAGTAAAGCTGATTGCTTATTAAAAGATCGTATAAGTATTCGTTAATTCGGAAAAATTTATAAATTACCATAATGTGCATTTATTTTATAATATTATTCTCATTATTTAAAATACATGAATAAAAACAGTTATTAATAAATAAGAAGTTAAGTTTTG
>JAYSYX010000118.1:0-12688 GCA_043727235.1 Bacteroidota bacterium | reverse complement strand
TATTCTTGCAGCGCCTTCGTAGTCCTCTTTATCGAGTAATTCACCTAATTTTTCATTTAGATCCTTAATTGTCAGTTTACTAAGATCGGCTTGAGGTGCCATGGAAGAACTCATTGTTTCCACAGATTCGTTTTCCTCATCCTCTTCCTCTACTCCTTCCTTATTTTCAGGTTCATTTATAATTGCTCCTGCCGATTCTAAAATAAATTCGTAGGTATAAATTGGGCAATTAAATCTTACTGCCAATGCAAGGGCATCGCTTGTGCGTGAATCTACCTCTACTTCCTGGCCATCTTTTTCACAAACCAGCTTGGAGTAAAAAATGCCATCCTGCAAATTATCAATCAATACTTCTTTCAAATTAATTTGAAAAACAGTAAAAATATTTTTCATCAGATCGTGTGATAATGGTCTGTTAATTACTACTTTTTCAATAGCTACTGCAATGGCCTGCGCTTCAAAAGCTCCGATCACAATTGGCAATTTACGTAATCCGTTCACCTCGCTGAGCAACACAGCATAACTCTGTGATTGTGTTATGGTATGTGATAAACCCGATATTTCTAATTCTATTTTTTGCATCTATAATCGCTAAGACGTTACTAAGTTAATGCGTTCTCTAAGAATAAAATAATGATTAAAGTAAAAAATGGATTTTTATGTGAGAATTTTACCCCTGGGCTTTTATCTTTTTTATGGCCTCTGTTATCTTCGGCAATACCTCAAACGCATCTCCAACTATACCATAATCTGCAGCTTTGAAAAACGGAGCTTCCGGATCTTTGTTAATTACAACTATCACTTTGCTTTGGTTAACACCTGCTAAATGTTGAATAGCACCTGAAATTCCAACCGCAATGTATAGTGTAGGCTTAATGGTTAATCCGGTTTGGCCAACATGCTCGTGGTGTGGTCGCCAACCTATGTCAGCAACAGGTCGGGAACATGCAGTTGCAGCCCCCAATGCGTTTGCAAGATCTTCAATGATTCCCCAATTTTCAGGCCCTTTCAATCCTCTTCCACCTGAAACAACAATTTCAGCTTCAGGAAGTGGAACATGTCCTCCCGCCTCATCTTCAGTACCAATAATATTATAATCCAGGTCCTCATCGGTAAATTCAGCTGTTTTTACTTCGATGTTCGCCATTGCACCCGTTGATTCCCCTTTATACGAATTCGGATTTAATGTGATCACTTTTTTACCATCTTGCATCTTAAGATCTGCAAATGCTTTTCCAGAGAAAACAGCTTTGCGCAACATATTATTTTCAGGCAAGCTGCCAACACCTGCAAATAATGGAGCTTCTAATTTTACAGCAATGCGAGGTGCAATTGACCTTCCTGTAGAATTATGCGACATCACTATTGTCTCGGCTCCCAATTCTAAAGCTGTAGATACAATTATTTTAGAATACGCTTTTGAATAAACTGAATTTAATCTTTCATCAGCAACGTGAATTACTTTTGTTATGCCAAATCCTCCTAACTTTTCTAATTCACCGCTGTTGGCACTGCCAAACGCAATTGCTGTTGTTTCTCCCATTTTTGCCGCATAGGCCGCGGATTCAAGTGCTGTCTTCTTTAATTTCCCATTCGATAATTCTGCAAAAACAAGTATCATGATTACTGATTAGTTTATTTATTGAATTTTATTGTTTGGATATTTCAGGATAATAACCTGTTTTTATTCTTTATTTTTCATATAACCTTAGCCTCGTTATGCAAAAGGTCTGCAATTTGTTCTGCATTTTCAGGTGCAATGAGTTTGCAACCCGTTTTTTCAGGTGGCAGAGCGAATGAATTCACAAATACTTTATTATTCGATGTACCAGTTGTAATAATTGTTACGGGTTTCGTTTTTGATGCTAAAATTCCACGCATATTCGGAATTCTTGCTTCTGCCATTCCTTTTTGGGCACTTATAACACAAGGTGCTGACAAGGTAACTGTTTCCTTTAAACCTTCCAGTTCACGTTCAATCTTTAACACTGTGCCGTCCACATCCAATTTAGACGCTAGAGAAACATATGGAAGGTTTAATAATTCAGCTATCATACCACCTACTACGCCTCCGTTATAGTCAATGGTTTCTTTACCCGTTAATACAATATCAAATTGTTGATCTTTTGCATAATCCGCAATTGAAGATGCGACCTGAAAAGCGTCCATGGGCTCAGAATCTACCCTAATAGCGTCATCGGCACCAAGTGCCAATGCCTTTCTTATTATTTGTTCATTATCAGCTTTCCCCACATTTATTACAGTAACCGTTCCTCCAAGCGTTTCCTTTAGTTCTAAGGCCCTTACAAGTGCGTACCATTCATCATAAGGGTTTATGATGAATTGAACTCCGGACTCGTTAAATTTTGTATTATTTTCGGAGAATACAATTTTTGCAGTGGTGTCTGGTACTTTACTTATACAAACCAATAATTTCATAAAATTTTCATGCTTTTTGTGTGCGCAAAGATAGGTTTTGAAAGTCAGGAATTATAACCGATAATGGGTTTGTATATCTCTTTATTATCACTAATTGTAAAACAAAATATAAAATATGATAAGAACCAAAAACTTTTAAACTAATAAGCTTTGCAAATTATACAATCTTACCTTTGTATATGGAAAACAATAACGTTTTATAAACTATGGACCGACTTCAACAACTTTTGATATATCTGGCAGAAAACCCAAAGGATTCGTTTTTACAATTTGCATTGGCATTGGAATATCTCAAAAAAGGTGAAAATGATGAGGGACTAAAATATTTTGAGGCACTGATTGAAAATGATGCCGATTACGTGGGCACCTACTATCACCTGGGGAAACTATATAATAAACTCGGTCGGAAAAAAGATGCGGAAAATTGTTATACAAAGGGTTTACTTATTGCCACAAAACTAAATGATCAACACAGTTTTGCAGAATTACAAAATGCCAAAACAAATTTAAGTTTAGGTTTAGACGACGACGAATGAAGGCCATTTCATTATTGGAAAAATTCAAAATATTTATTTCAAACGAAAAATTATTTTCGCCTGATCAAAAGGTGCTCGTTGCAGTAAGCGGAGGAATAGACAGTGTTGTTTTATGTGATCTTTTTAAAATGTCGGGATTTGAATTCGCCATTGTTCATTGTAATTTCCAACTTCGGGGTGCCGATTCTGAGAAAGATGTATTACTGGTGCAATTTCTCGCAGAAAAATATAATGTTGCATTATACCTTGAAAAATTTGATACACTTACCTATCAAAAGGAAAATAAAATTTCATTAGAAGTTGCTGCCAGAGAATTAAGATATAAATATTTTGAATATATGCGGAGTAATTATAATTATGACCGGATCGCAACCGGACACCATCATAACGACAATGTTGAAACAACCATGTTTAACCTCATTAAAGGTACAGGAATAAAAGGACTAACCGGAATACCTGTTATTAATGGAAAGATAATTCGCCCCCTGCTATTTGCAACACGTCAGGAAATTGTTGAACATGCAAGTGAAAATTCTTTGGTTTTTAATTTTGACGAAACGAATTTGTTAAATGATTTCGACAGAAACCGGTTAAGGAATGAAATTATTCCGCTTATGAAAATGATCAATCCCTCATTGGAAAAAACAATGATGAGAAATTTAAACCATTTTAAGGAGGTGGAGATCATTTATCGCGCTCAGGTAAAAAAGAAATTGAACTCTTTAATTCAAGTTAAAGGGAATGATACTTATTTACCTGTACCATCAATCCTAAATTTACCCGCTGCTGCAACGTATTTGCATGAATTCCTGCATTCATATCAATTTAATGAGGATCAGATCCATTCAATTTTGCAGAGTTTGGGAGAGACCGGAAAAATATTTTATAGTGAGCATTACAGGATAGTTCTTGACAGAAAAAACATCATACTTACTTCAATTGACAAACAAGAGAATAGTATAATAATTATTGACGGAGAAAAGAAAACGATCTCTTGTAGCGGTTTTAAATTACAGTTGGAATTCAGTAAATACAATAATCAAATGCAATTTAACGAATCCGGTAATATTGCATATTTTGATGCAGATGATATTTCTTTTCCAATGATTTTGCGCACATGGCAAAAAGGTGATTACCTCTACCCTCTTGGTGTCACCAGAAAAAAATCAGACAAACCCGGTAAGAAAAAGGTAAGTGATATATTAACGAATGCTAAATATAATATTCTCCAAAAAGAAAAAACCAAGGTTTTAGTATGTGGCGAAAAAATAATTTGGGTACTGGGTCTGCGTCAGGACGGAAGGTTTAAAATTACAGAAAAAACAACACGCCTCCTCAAAATAAAAATGCTCCCTGATTAGGAAGCATTTTCAAAAGTAAGGATATTAATTTCTATTAATTATGTATCATAAGTTTTAGCACCTCTGTTTTATTTCCATCACTTAACTGAATAAAATAAATTCCTTCACTCAATGCAGGTAAATTCAATTGGAAATTATCAGATCCGGCATTAACAGTAATATTTTCACTCAGTACAATTTTACCGGTAATATCGAGTAAATTCATAGATCCTGAAAAACTTTCTTCGGTATGATAGGTAATGTCAATTACTGAGTTAGAAGAAGCAGGATTAGGATATACACTGAAATAATTAAATATTTCACTTTCCTGAACTGATGTAAATTCTGTACCGGTTGTAAAATTAAATGCAAGTGAAGCAGCTTCACAGGTATTAAGTGGTGCAAGAGGACGAACACGCCAGTAATATTTTTTATCTACTTGAAGATTTTTTTCCTCATAATAGTTATTTGTAGTAACTACATCATGCGCAATTGCTGAAAAACCGCTGCTGTAAGAAATTTGCAAGTGATATTCTGTTGCATTTTCAACAGGAGTCCATTCCAGATAAACATAATTTGGATAGAGACCTACAGCGTCATTTAAAGGAACAACAGGCATTGGTGTTTCTGTAAGATCTACATAAACTGGTGTTGGAAAATCCAACATATTATTTCTTGGTCCGAGTAGGTTTGCGATCATGGCATCCTGTTGCTCAAGGGAAAATTTATCAGTGCAGGCATCGTTGGAATAAGACATATAAAATGTTCCATCGCTAAAAAAAGTATCTCCGTTTGGATCAGTTTGTAGCGGTCCCGGACAATTCCATCTATAATCAAGATAATCGGGTGGAGTATCACAAAATCCATCCGCAGCAGAATTACAATTAGCTCCATTCACCCATTCCTGATCTTCATCGTCAGGAATTCCGTATTCCCAACCATAAAAAGTATGTGGCAAAGAGAAAAAATGCCCAAATTCGTGTGCTATTGTAGTTCCACCTGGCATTGCACAGGATTTTGCAACAGCAACTCCATTGTCTGAAGGGCTATAATAACCACAATTGCCTGCAGGGTCTGAAACAAAATATACATTTAACAGGTCATCTACATTGTTTTCATCCATCATATCCTCACCGTCGAACCAATCGTGCTCATAGAAGTCAGAATTATCGATATAGCTAAGTTCTCCGTATATATAAAAAATGAAACCAGTTTCAGTAAAATGCTCATTAAGCTCGCAAATAGCCGTATACAAATAGGTATGGTTATAATATCCAATACCATCATCATTTCCTACAATATGCACTTTCATAGGTATATAATAAGTAGTTCCACCTCGTAAACCAGGGTCTTGTGGGATATAATTATTTTGGAAATTGCGCAGCCATGCCATATTTTCTTCTGTGAACAAGGTTCCGCAATAATTAGATTGTGCCTTTAAGGGTATCAAAAAAGTCGCAAAAGCAATAATGGAAAGGATTTTTTTCATTAATTGTTGAATTATTGTGTAAAGTTAAAAAGTATTAATTTAAATTAACATCAAACTTTATGCATAAAGTGATCTTTATCCTCAAATGGCATAAATTTGCGGTCGAAAATGACAAATTTATGAGTAAAGTAACTGTTGTTGGGGCTGGAAATGTAGGTTCTACTGTAGCCAATGTGCTTGCCCACCGAGATTTTTTAAATGAGATAATCCTTTTAGACATAAAGGAAGGAACTGCAGAGGGTAAGAGTTTGGATACCTGGCAACAAGCACCGATTGATTATTACAGCACAAAAGTGGTAGGTGTAACAAACGATTATACGCGCACTACAGGAAGTGATGTGGTTGTTATCACTTCAGGACTACCCCGTAAACCTGGTATGAGTCGCGACGACTTAATTAGTGTTAATGCAGGAATAGTTAAATCGGTAACTGAGCAGGTTATAAAATATTCGCCGAATGCAATTATTATCGTGGTATCCAATCCACTTGATGTAATGACCTATTGTGCCTTTCTGACAGCCAAAATTGATTCAAAACGGGTTTTTGGAATGGCCGGAATATTAGATACTGCAAGATATCGCGCTTTTTTAGCAGAGTCTTTAAATTGTTCTCCAAAGGATATTCAGGCTGTTCTTATGGGAGGGCATGGTGATACCATGGTACCTCTTCCAAGATATACAACCGTAGCAGGAATTCCGGTAACCGAGATGATAGAAGAGGAAAAGCTGAATGCCATTGTTCAACGCACTAAGGTTGGCGGCGGCGAAATTGTAAATCTGTTAGGCACCTCTGCGTGGTATGCACCTGGCGCAGCAGCAGCCCAAATGGTGGAAGCAATAATTAAAAATGAAAACCGCATTTTTCCATGTTGCGTAATGCTTAATGGTGAGTACGGATTAAAAGATATCTATCTGGGTGTTCCGGTTAAACTTGGCAAAAACGGAATAGAACAGATAATAGAATTAAAATTAAATTCCGATGAGATGACCCTTTTACAAAATTCTGCCGTTGCAGTAAAAGAAGTAATGGGTGTTTTGGATAAAATGAATTCTGGAAGCTGATCATAAATATTTTGATCAAAACCATATAGAAACTTAAAACACATTTATTTGTGTAATTAATTAATTAGTTTCTATATGGTTTTTTTATTTACAAAAAAAATAAATCATTTAACCATTGAATAAAATAATAAAACTTATCATAAAAAAGATCCCACCAAAGGGATATCATGTTTTTGTAAAGGGCAAAATACAAGGTATTACAGTGAAATTCCTAATTGATACGGGCGCCTCAAAAAGTGTTGTTGACAAATCATTTACTGAAAAACATTTTAAAGATCAACCCATAAAAAAAACAGAACATCAAACAACAGGCTTGGGAACAAATATTCAAAACAGCGAATTCATAATGCTTAAAAGATTAAAGATCGGTTCCAAGTCGATAAAACCCATTGAATTTGCACTGATCGATCTCGATATGGTAAATACTGCTTACACAGCAGCAGGACTGGATCCTGTTTATGCAATAATTGGTGGAGATATTTTGATGAAATACAGTTGTGTAATTGATTATAAAAACGCAGTGTTAATTTTTAATAAATGAATTTGAGTAAATTAAAAAAGCGGAATTTCAATTTAGAAATTCCGCTTTTTTGTATTTCTTATTAATTATAATACAAACAATTTTTCTGAGGCCGAAAATTGCCCGTTACCAATTTTAATAATATAACATCCTTTTGAAACTCCCAGGTCAGCCGGATTAAAAATATATTGGTGGCTACCTGCGGTTTGCTCCCCAAGATCAACTACGGCAATGGTTTTCCCGAAAAGGTCCACAACAGAGATTTGCAGTTCTTCCTGTTCTTTTAAACTATAATACAAAATTGTTTCTGAATTAACCGATGTTGGATTCGGAGCTAATTTCAATGCAATTAATTCTTCCTGTAGTGGCGAACTCAACACTCCGGAAAAGAAATTAAAATCATCAATAAAAACATTATTCACATAATTATTATAATTAAACTCCAATTTAAATTTTACATTATTGGTTTTGGAAGCCTCCGGTAAATTAAATTCTGCAGATGCCCACTGATCGGGATAATTCGGATAAAAGTCGGATGAACCACCATAACTGCTAATAAGATCCTGACCAGTAACCTTATTCATATATATCCAGCTATCACCACAATTTGTGCTGTAGTAAACTTTTAATGCCATAGTATAATCATCCGATGTTACTCCAAAAGAAGTTGTGCTGTATTTAAAAAATAAATTATCTGTGAGTCCTGTGGAAAGATCAAATGAGGGTGAAATGGCAACATCCGTTTCAAGATCCGGACCAAAACGGCTATTTAACCAAATGCATCCTGTGTTCCAATATCCATTTGTTGATCTCCATAACCATTCCCTGTCGTCAGGGTATTTATTATATAGTATCCAATTTGAATTAACTTCTTCTTCCGAATTAAAATCACCAAAATAATTTTCATCTAATGCAGGTGTTGAAGTGGAAACATATAAATAATCATCAAATTCTTTTGTGCTGGTTCCCGAGGCATTTGTAACGGTAAGAGTTACAGAATGCCAGCCCTCATTATTGTATTGTACAACGGGATTTAATTCAGTGGAAGTTTCAGGAATTCCACCCTCAAAGGTCCATACCCTGCTTTCAACTGCTGCATTAAAACTCACATCATAAAAAGTAATGGAATTACCCTTACAGGTTAGCCGATCAGGAGTGTGAAAATCCGCTTTTGGAGTACATAAACCACTTACATATCCATCGTTGGTTCCGGTTAAAATTTTATTTTCCTCTGTCCATAAATTGTTGCGTAATGCATCTTCTGATTCAAGTGTAGCATAAATCCTTGACTTCTGACCCTCAGTGAACATAGTGCTGCAATATGAATATTCCATATGATTTTGCACATTGTCAATACTGCCGGAACAGGTATTTCCTGCTAAGTTGCATGATGTCCAACCCTCTGTGATAGGAGTATCAGGTACCTGATCATCGCCACAGGCCACTCCCGGACTGTTGCTATTTCCCCAAACATGTTGAAGGTTAAGATAATGTCCTATCTCGTGTGACAAAACATGAGCTGCATAGGATCCTGCTGTTCCAATGGTTCCAACATAATCCTGCCGACATATTATTCCATCCACTGTGTACATAATGCCTGCAATGCTCCCAGGATAATAGGCATATGCTGCAGCGCCATTTTGAAGGTCTTTTACTACCCATATGTTCAAATATTTTCCTGATTGCCATCCACCAAGTTTTGCAGCATCTGAACCTGAATAAGTGCGAAGTGAAGCAATGCGGTTAATACCGTTGGTGCACGAACTGCTTAGCTCTTTTTGGGCCAGTCTGAATTCAATATTACAATCTGCTGCAATACCTTGAAATTCCGGTATGGTTGCAGCAAAATCGGAGTTGGTTTTTCTAAAGTCCGCATTAATATTTTCTATAGCATCATATACCTGCGCATCACTAATGTTTTCACCGTTATAATCGTGAATAATGTGAAAAACAACAGGAATTATAATTGTTCCATCCTCAATGCGCATAATTGAGCTTAAACGTTCAGCAGCCCTTCTCTCAAAATCGGCCTCCCGTTCTAAAATTTCAGGATATAATTCAATTAACTTTTTTCTTTCGAGATCGGTGCCGCATACTTCCTTAACTTGTGATACCGCAACTTGTCCTCCAAGAATCAGTATAGCAGCAATCAAAAATCCGGTAAAGTTGTATTTCATATTTATCTTTTAAATTGTAATGACAATAACCTATTTTAACCAAACCCAAATGTAAAGCGTAAATTTTTATCTATTGTCATAATTCCGCATGTTTAATTGATATATGTATAACAGATTCAAACATTTCTAAAATTGTAATATAATAACATCGATAATTGCAACAAAAATAGCTATTAGATTCATATTATATTGATATTCAATAGTTTATGTAAACTAATTTTATACCTAATTGTGACATGTATTTTTTTATTTTTTATTTATTAGGCAAACACTTTTTATAAATTGCAGCGTCTTTTATCAACACATATAAATAAAATTAAATCAATGAAAAAAATCTACATTTTATTAACTACTGCGTTATTAGGTGCTTTTTCGAGCGGGAAAGCCCAATTGTACACCTATCTTGATGACCCAACGGGTATTTACGCCAGTGCAGCTTTAAACACAACCGCAACTAATTTATTGCGCGTGAATGGCACATTGGAGGAATTTACGTGTCCCTCAGGATTCGTTTCAAATCAACATTCCAAGTCAACAACTTATGGGAATGGTCGTCCCAGTATCCAATTTTCGGTGGGTGCTGATGCCGGCTACCAGTTAAATGTGTCAACCATATCTGTTGATATTAGAAGGAATCCAAAAGGACCTACCTTGTGGAGAATAGCCTATTCAATAGATGGGGGCGCAAGCTGGACAAACAGCGGCACTGATTTTTTTGTGGAAACCACCAATTGTTTGGGTGGTTCCAATTTATCGTGGGATGTTACCGATTTTTCTACTGTAAATACACTGCTGGTAAGAGTGGTAGGATTTAACGCTTATAGTGCTTTGAATGGAATATCAACGATAAAAAATATTGTTGTGGATGGTTCAGTTTCCTTAGCGGATGAGGATGGAGATGGTTATACCATTGACATTGACTGCAATGATACCGACGCTGCAATAAACCCGGATGCTACTGAAATTTGCAACGGAATTGACGACAATTGCAATGGTGACATTGATGAAGGAGTAGGAACCATATGGTATGCAGATGCTGATTCTGATACTTATGGAGATGCTGCAGTAACAACAATTGCATGTGCTGTTCCTGTTGGATATGTAGCGGATAATACCGATTGCAATGATACAAATGCAGCTATAAACCCATCGGCATCCGAAATATGTAATGGATTAGATGATAATTGTAATGGTTCTGTTGATGAGGACCTTATTTATGATACCTGGTTTGCTGACGCTGACGGAGATGGCTTTGGTGATGCAGCTTCTGCTGTTGCCACCTGCGATGGTGCTCCAGCAGGTTATATTGCAGATAACACCGATTGTAATGATGGGAATGTCGATATCTATCCGCTTGCAACCGAAACCTGTAATGGCATTGATGATAATTGTAATGGTATTGCTGATGAAGGTATCGACCTCTCTATCGCAATTTCTCCAACAGGGATAATCACACTTTGCAAACCAGATGATGTGACACTTTCAGCTACTCCTGGATATGACTCTTACCAGTGGTATAAAAATGGTGTTGCACTCACCGGTGCAAATGAGATTGATTATACAACAAACAAACCTGCCTATTATCAGGTGGAAGGTATTTTAGGCACCTGTTCATCTGGATTATCTGAAGTGCAGGCAGTTGCAGTTGTAGAAAGTCCAAATGCAAATATTAGTTACCCTGACGGATTGAATTTATGTGATGTAACTCCAATACTACTAAAAGCAAGTTATGCCGATGATAATGTTTATCAGTGGTATTTAAATGGAGACGAAATAGTGGGTGCTACAAACTGGGACTTTCTTGCTACAGAAGTTGGTGATTATTCCTGTATGATAACAAATGCGGCGGGATGCACCCGAACCGCAGAAGCTGTTACGGTAATAGATCAATGCAAGGAGGCTGAAACATCATCAGTGTCAAGTATACGTATTTTCCCAAATCCGGCAAAAAATGAAATTAATATTGTTTTTTCTTCAGGACTTTCATCTGAAGAATCAGTGATAGTTTTGGTAAAGGATATGACAGGAAATACCATTTATTCCGGAACCACAATTTTAAATAACGGTTTGCTGAATTTGAATATAGATCTTTCTGCAGAAATTGCTTCAGGTATTTATATTGTGACAGTAGAAACAGACCAGATACAATTACATGAAAACATAGTGATTATAAAGTAATGTCTTAAATTATAAATTTACAATTCCTGCCCAAAAGGTGGGGATTTTTTTTTATCTTTGATATAGAGAATACTTTTTCGGTTTAAGATTTATAGTGCCACAATTTAAGACCCAATAATTATGTCACCCTTTAATCCCACACATGAACAAAAATTTACTTCTGGTCATTTTATCCTCAAGCGTTTTTTCGCTTTCTGCACAAACTGAAGATTGGGATATCATTGTTGATACCGATTCATCTATTAACTGCGAGCAGGATTCCACGGGATTAATTCCACTCACAGATATGGGCAATACCTATTACAATGGTATTCAAGGTGGACTATATAAAGGAGGAATGAATATTTTAAATGGTCCGCATAAAAAAAAGGGTGTCAATATTTCTAAGAACATGAAGCCATTAGATACACTGGGTAATATAGATTATATGAGTGGTGAAGTACTATTTTTAGGATTAGGCGCGTCGGTTGCCTCTAATCTTTTTAATGCCTATGTCGACACTGTAAAGAAATATGATAATGAAGGCATGAGTGCATGCGTTTCTGTAAGAGGAATGTTTACTGCGGGTAAGGATCTGGATGATATGATAGACACAATTAATCCATCATTTTGGTATGCATTGAAGGACAGAATGACTTTAAAAGAAGATACCTACGAACAAGTACAGGTATTGTGGATCTTACAACAAAGCGACAGCGATACCAGCAACGATTTTACAACATATTACAATTCGGTAATGTCGAAATACATTACGTTGATGCAGGTATTAAAAGATTCTTTTCCGAATTTAAAACAAGTTTATCTTTCCGGAATTCATTATACCGGTTATATGGATCCTGAACACAAACGTTACGATGCCTATAGCGAACCAAAAGGTTATTGGGCAAACCTCGTGATAAAACAATTAATTCAAAAACAAATTACCGGCGATCCTGCTTTGGCATTTGA
>JAYSYX010000117.1:0-12791 GCA_043727235.1 Bacteroidota bacterium | reverse complement strand
ATTTAAATAAGTGTAATAAACCATTTGGGCGTATTGTTTTTTCAATTCGTCCATATCGTTTTCCATGGCACTGATGGCAGTATTTGTTTCAGTCAATTGTTTATTTACACCGGAAACCTGCTGTGCAATATTATTGATCACCTCCTCGCGCATATCGATCTTTCTGTTCAATAATTTTAATTCGTCGAGGGAGTTTTCCTTTTTTTGTTTTGTAGTTGATAAAAGATCTTCTGCATCTTTTATTTCATCCTGTAATTTTTCGTATTTACTCTGCAATGTTTTTTTATCACCGGTTTGCGCGGAGATATCGGCACTGAAAATAAAAAGCAGAATTAAAAGACTTAGAATGGGATTAATCAATCCGTTCGTACTTTGAATTAACGTTGAATGTAAATTCGAAGGGTTGATCGAAGGTAATTTTGGAAAATGCAATATTGGCTGTAAAATCATCTTTGGCATCTATTAAAATGGTACGTAAGAACGAAAATTGTCTTCCCTCTATTTTATCGAACTCGGCATAAGTGAGGGTGAGCGTTCTTTTGTTCATTAAATCTTCGATAAACATACGCAGTATATCTACATCGGAACTAAGCCAAATTGTGTTCTTATAAACATCCTTTTGCGCAAAGAGTACATATTTGTCGTCACTTACACCTTGCGTAAGTGTGGTATTATTATAAAACACAGGATTTCCACAAATAAGATTTTCCAGATCGGAATAAGTGATAGGTAATGAAAAATTTGTTTCTATAAAAGAAAAACTTCTTGGAATGTATTGTTGATTTAAGCGGTCGAGAATTTTAATTGAATCAGGGCTTATCATTACCCTGGCTCCTTCTATGCCCATTACGCGGAGAGAGATACCAATAACGGAATCTTTTAGTATATCGATCTGCGCATTTACACTTTGGCTGATACCGGGACCGGTAATGTCAATATTTGCTTTACCTGAAAAAGTTTTGTAGACAATAAATTTTTCTAAAATCTGCGTATTGAGTTCTTCAACGGTTGTTTCTTTTATCTTATTGCCAAAAATGTTTTTAGTGGACTCGCAGGAGTAAAATGAAATTGCAACAAGTATGAAAAAAG
The DNA here is from genome assembly GCA_043727235.1 of Bacteroidota bacterium. GTDB lineage: Bacteria > Bacteroidota > Bacteroidia > Chitinophagales > BACL12 > UBA7236. The sequence goes on along the minus strand of JAYSYX010000117.1, from coordinate 11,702 downwards.
AAATAAGTTTATTCATATAAAGTTTTATCATTGATCTTTTTATCGATCAGATCGGAGGCGTCGCCGGCAGCTTTTGCTTTTATCCAATATTCCACTGCCTCATCTTTATCGCCGAGTTGAAATAATATATCTCCGTAATGTTCTAAAACTGTACCACTTTCTTTACCGCCGTGAGCCAATGCTTTTTCCATCCACAACTTGGCGTCTTTATATTTTTTCTGTTTGTATAAAATCCATGCATAGGTATCTTCAAGCGATGCGTTATCGGGAATTAATTTTAATGATGCGGCCGACATTTCTGCAGCCCGGACTAAATTCTCGTTGCGCACTGATAAAAAATAGGCATAATTATTCAGTGTAAATGGATTGTCGGGACTTAACTGCAAACTATTTTCAAATGCTTTATCCGATTCAACATAGTTTTTTACATCATTATAAGCATTGCCAAGTTCAGTGAACATATCAGCTCTTAATTGTGTATTGGAAACCGTGAGGGGCAAACCTCTTTTCAAAGACTTAATTGCAGATTCCGCATCATTTAAATTGTTTAAAGCAACTCCATTAAAATAATATCCAAGAGGTTGATTCGGATATAATTCTATTGCTGAATTAGATACATTCTTTAAGGAATCAAATTCTCTCAGATCAGAATATATGTAAAACATTTTGATCCATACATCATAAATATCACTGCGAATATTTAATGATTTATTATAAGCTGAGGCAGCATCACGTAATTCGCCGGAATAAAATAAAAAGTCTCCGCGCATGGCAAAAGATTTTGCATCTTCAGGATGTGCTTCCACCAATAATTTTGTCCAGGTTAAAACAGTGTCCTTTAATTTAAAATTTGGTTTGTCGAGTGAATCAACAAATAAAACGAGATAAAATATTTTTGTATCAATATTGCCTAAACCATTTGCAAATGCTTTGTGCATTGTTGAAAAATAGGCGTTTTCATCTCCGGCCTTTTTTTGAAAACTCGCTTTGCGGAATTGAAGATCAACATTATTGCTGTCGGTGAGCAATAATTTATCAAAGGTTTGTTGCGCCAGTTCCGGTTGGCCTGCTCGTTCGTAATATTCACTTAAATAACGCAGATATCCGGTGTTATAAGGATCTATTTCAATTAGTTTAAGAAGAGCCTCTATCGCTTTTTCCGGCTGATCGTTCATTGCGTATAAACGCTGTAATTCAAATAAAACAGATTCATTTTCTCCCTCCAAAGCAGACAAACGCTGCATTGTTTTTATTGCCTCATCCTTTTTTCCAGCCTTTTCATAACTGTAGGCTAATCGATAATATACCTCTTCACTAAATGCATGATCCTTCAGAATTTTTTCATATACCTCCGCAGCCTTGTCGAAAGAAGAGCCGTAAGAAAGAATGTCGGCATATAATAATTGATAATAAATATTTTCCGGTTCAAGCGATACTGCTTGTCTGATATATTCCTGCGCATCTCCCAACTGACCATATTTAAAATATATAGTGCTCAATTGAAACATACTCGCGGTATTATTTGCATCAACCTTTAAAATATCGCTGAATGCATTTACAGCTTTTTCAATATCATCTAACGCAAGATATTTGCAACCGTCGATATATAATCGTTCAATTTCAGCCGAATCAATTTTTCCTTCACTTTTACCTGAAATGGATTTCTGAGTTCCTTTAACGGGATCTGTATTAGTTGTTTGTGTTTTTTTAGTTGCACTGCATGCAGATACTGTAAGTAAAAAAACTATGGATAAAAGGTAAAAAAATTGTTTATTTATTTTTATCATGCCTGAGTACTGTAATCTCCTAAACTCAGATCTTCTGCCTTGCCTTCAACGGAAGCAAAACTGCCTATCATGGAGTTGGAGATATTTTTTTCTACAATAGTAACGGAATTTTGTATGATAGAATTCCGTATTAACGAATTTTTAACTGTTGAGTTCTTGCCTATGGAAACGTGAGGTCCCACAACTGAATTTTCGATCACCACATTTTCACCAATATAACAAGGAGAAATAATTACAGAATTAACAGATTTTACAGAATCAGAAACAAGTTTTTCACTGTCCTTTTTTAATTCAAGAATACGTTGATTTGTATATACGGTAGCGTCTTTATTTCCGCAATCCAACCATTCATCAACCTTGCCGGGACTAAATTTGTATCCCTTTTGTTTCATGCTCTCCAGTGCGTTGGTCAATTGATATTCCCCTTTTTCTTTAATATTATTGTCAATTAAATACTGCATTTCTTTTCGCAACAATTCTCCATCTTTCATAAAATATACCCCAATAATTGCCAGATCAGAAACAAAATGATCGGGTTTTTCGACAAAATTTGTGATAAATCCATCGTTATTGAGCTCAATAACACCAAAATTCTTCCAATTGTCTACTTTATTCACCCAAATGATGCCATCGTTATTGGTATCTATCTTGATATCTGTTTTGAATAACGTATCTGCAAAGGCAATTATGATATGTCCGCTGATAGTATCTCCGGCGCACAAAATAGCATGTGCAGTTCCAAGAGGTTCATCCTGATAACAGATCTTTCCTTTAGCTCCGAGTTGTTCAGCAATTTTTATCAATCCATCTTCCACTTCTTTTCCAAAACGCCCAACTATAAATGCGATCTCCTCAATTTTTTCATCTGTTGTTTGCGCAATATCTTCCACAAGTCGCTGTACTATTGCTTTTCCGGCAACAGGAATCAGCGGTTTTGGCACCGTAAGGGTGTGTGGTCGCATTCGTTTACCCATGCCTGCCATAGGAATAATAATATTCATATCTCTTATTTGTTTGGGCTGCAAAGATAAACTATCAACCGAAAGGCAGAAATAAAGTGATCCGAAATTACTTTCCGGTATGTCCAAATCCACCTGTATCACGGTCTGTAGATGAAAGCTCTGATGCGTTTTCCCATTCCACTATCTCGTGTTTGGCAACCACCATTTGTGCGATCTTGTCGCCGGGATTGATATAAAAGGGATGTTTCGACAGATTAATCATAATTACCTTGATCTCACCACGGTAATCCGCATCAATGGTGCCCGGCGAATTTAAAAGTGTGATCCCGGAATTAATGGCAAGTCCGCTTCGGGGGCGAATTTGCGCTTCATATCCTATTGGAAGTTCTATAAATATTCCTGTGGGAACAAGGCAACGGTCGAGTGGGAGTATTTCAAGTTTTTCAGGAATATCAGCCCGGAGATCCATTCCCGCAGCATGTAAAGTTGCATAAACAGGATTTGCATTTTGCGACTTATTTATAATTCGAATATTTAACATTTTTTAAATTTAATTGGGTTTTGATCTTACTAATTTACTGATATCGAGCCACCAGGCAAAAACAAAAAAGAGTGTTCCTAAAATAACGCGTATCACAACAGAAAGAATATAATTATCCAATGTGTTGTATAAATACAATCCGAACAAACATATAAGGATGGAAACAAATATATAAGCAATTATTTTGCGAAGATTATATGGAACATGATAATGTTTTTGTCCGATAATAAAACTCATTATCACCATACTAAAATAACAAGTCAGGGTGGTCCATGCAGCACCGGTATATCCTAAAATTGGGATCAAAATAAAATTTAATCCAATGGTAATTATGGCGCCAACTATGGGAATTATTGTTGCAAAAACTGTTTTATCCGTTAATTTATACCATACACTTTGATTGTAATAAATTCCGAGGAATAAATTTGCAAGTAATAATATCGGAACAATGTGTAATCCTTCGTGATATTCTTCGCCAATAATTATTTTAAAAATGTCAGGAAACATCCCAACACCTAAAAAAATAATACAACAAGCGATCACAAAATATTTCATCACATTGGCATAGGTAATAGGTGCATTTTTTTCTAATGATTGTTTAAAGAAAAATGGTTCTGCCCCCATTCGAAATCCTTGTACAGCAAGGGTCATGAAGATTGATATCTTGTAAACGGCACTATAAATACCCACTTGTTTCAAGTTGTCGTTTATAGTTCCTGCACCCCAATATTTTAATAATACACGGTCGAGTGTTTCATTCACCATTCCGGCTAAACCGAGTATTATTAAAGGAGCGCCATATCGCATCAGTTTTTTCCAAGTAGTGAAATCAAATTTAATATGAAAAAGGTCCGGGATGAACAAAGCAAATGTAACAGCACTTGCAATTAAATTTGCAATAAAAACATATAAAATACCGTATTCGGGTTGATAAGTATAACCAAATGCTGAAAATAAAGTGAAATCATTTTTGAGTGCAGGCCAAAGGAAAAACAAATTCAATAAAATATTTACAATGATATTAATAAATTTATAAGTAAAATATTTCCAGGGTCTGTTTTCGAGACGCAATTTTGCGAATGGAATATTAACAAGTGTATCGAATCCGATAATTAGGGCAAAGAATATGATATAATTATTTCTTCCTTCATAATTTAATGCCGTGGCAATATCACCAGCTGAAATAATCAGCAAACCCACCATTAATAAGCTTGTAACTATGAGCGATAGTTGTGCTGATCCGAAAACCTTATTTTTATCGAGGGTATTTGTATTATTTGAAGCAAAACGAAAAAATGCTGTTTCCAGCCCAAACATTGCGATCACATTAATAAAAGTGACATAGGCATACATTTCTGATATTATTCCGTAATCCGCCTGATCTGTAAAAACTCTGGTATGCAAAGGTGCGAGCAAATAATTCAGCATGCGCACCAAAATGGTGGTAAATCCATAAATTGCGGTTTGAGTAGCAAGCTGGCGTAGCGGGCGCATGGTGTAAAGATAATGGTAAAGTGATTTTATTAACGAACCTGCTATTTTTTATCTTTGAACCTTATGCTATTTGTATTGCGCTGTTTTTTACCGGTTTTGTTATTTCTTCTTTCTTGCAATAAGGATGAAATAAATATAACTCCTGCATTTTATTATTGGCAAAGCGAATTTAGCTTAAGTAAATCAGAAAATAATGCACTAGATACACTTCAAATAAAAAAACTTTATATCAAATTTTTTGATGTCGGTTGGGACGAAGGTGCATCGCAACCGGTTCCGAAGGCAACTATTTCATTTCCGGAAAAAATACCGGACAACACAGAAATTATTCCTGTAGTATTTATTACAAATGAAACCTTTGAAAAATTGGGAGTGGAAAATGATACCGCAGTAAAACTTCTTGCTTTTAAGATCGCCAGAAAAATCGAGTATTTAATTGAATCCAATGGATTAAATTCTCCAAAGGAAATACAATTGGATTGCGATTGGAATGAAACTACTGAGCAGGCATATTTTTATTTAGTAGAGGCATTAAAAAATTTCCCCGGCTTTAGTGAAATGCAATGGAGTGCCACCATACGTTTACATCAAATTAAATATTTTGAAAAAACCGGTGTTCCTCCCGTAGATCGCGGCGCGCTAATGTTTTATAATATGGGAGAAATTGAAAATGAAGGTGCTGAAAATTCTATTTTTGAAGCGACTACCGCCCATCAATACATTGAAAATATAAACGATTATCCTTTGTCACTTGATATTGCCATAGCGTGTTTTAGTTGGGGATTATTGTTTGACGATGGTAAATTGCTCAAAATATTTTATCCACTTTATGCGGATGAAATGGTTGATTCTTTATTTATTAATACTGGGGAGAATAAATATATCGCCAAAAAGAATTTTTATTTTGAAGGTCAGTTTTTGGTGGTGGGGAATACAATTAAATTGGAGACCCAAACAGCGGAAAGTAGTTTGTCGGCGGCAAAACTTTTGAGAGAATATTTGAAAAGTGCCGATAGGACTGTAATTTTATATCACCTTGATTCAAATATTGTAAGGCATTACACAAATGAGAACTTCGAAACTATTTTTTATACTTTTAAGTAGTTTTTTTGCTATAATTCCTATTCAATTAGCAAATTCATGCGGATGGAGTTATGATGAAGATGAAAATACTTTATTGCCTTTCCGGCAGGAGTTGATAAATTACCCTGAATTATATCCATTTCTTTTTTCCTATCATTATTGGAAGGGAGGACAAAGCGACTGGAGTGAGAATGGGGAACCATTGGATGCGAATCTTTTTGAAAGCAGGGAGGCTAATGTGCAGGATTGGGTAGAATATTTTGAAAAGAAAATTCCTGATGCTGATATTGAGGATATTATTTACAATTCAGGTATTGATGATTTTAATGCTTTCGAAAATTTTTTAAAAGGTAAAGAGAATTTATCTAAAAGGTGGAATAACAACGCTTTGATAAATTATTGGAGAAATAATTATCCTTCTAAATCTTTTGAATACCTGTTTTTTGCAAAGAAAGTGGAGCCCCTCGTTGCGGAATATGATTGGTGGAGTGAAACTGTTCGGGACACTGATGCACTTAAGGAAATTGCAAAAGAAGCTGAGAAGCTTGCAAAATCTGCAAAGGATCCATTTTTAAAATTGAGATATACCTATCAGGCTATGCGTGCTGCACATTACAGTTTAAATTATGAAAAATGTTTATCGCTTTATGATCAACTTATTGATGATTCCAAAAAAGATCAATCGGTTATTTATTATTGGTGTTTATCGCTGAGGGCCGGAGCATATTGGAGATTAAATAGGTTTGCAGAAGCGAGTTATTATAATTCCATTGTTTTTGATAAATGTTTGAGCCGAAGATTATACAGCGAACGCGATTTTTGGATTGATAATGAAATCACTTGGCAAAATTGTCTTGCCATGTGCAAAAACGATCATGAAAAAAATATTTTGTGGTTGCTTACCGGCATCAATCAGAATAATTCTGCTGTTCCGGCAATGCAGGAAATGTTGAAACTGGATCCCGGTTCTAAGGAGATTGAATTGTTATTGACACGTGAGGTGGAAAAAATTCAAAGAAATTATATGCCTTTGCGATGGAGTGATGACTTTGATAACGAAATAAATGCTTTTTTTCCTGAATCGAACGATATAGATGAGGTATTGGGAGTAATACAGGAGGCAATTACATTAAATAAAATGCAAACTCCTGCATTTTGGAATAATGCAGCTGCCTTTTTGTTATATCTCAAAAAAGATTACGTGGATTGTGAAATATTTTGCAAAAAAGCGATGGAAAATACCGTTGAAAATTCAACCATGTGGTCGCAGGCAAATATCACAAGTATTTTAAACAAGGTAGAAGCTCTTGGAAGTATTATGAAAGAGAATGAAAAAATAATACAACAGGATCTGGAGTGGTTGTCGCAGGAAGCTCAAAATAGCAATAAAAATGATGCTAAAAGATTGGTAATGTTTCGTTTGATGAAATATTATCTCGCTGCAGACAAACCGGTGCAAGCAGAAATGTGCAGAGCAAATGCCGTTGAGCATTATGATATTTATGAGCAACCTGAAAAAGCACCTGTTTCCGAATTGTATAATTACTTCACAAATAAAAATAATTCTGATTTCGATAAATTTCTTGCGGCGCAATATCCATATGACGCGGATGATATGTTGGAAATAAAGGGAACACTTTTAATGCGTGATGGCAGGTTTAAAGAAGCTATTGGAATTTTTTCAGGAATGAAAGAACCATTACATCCAAACATGACTTTACCTGCAGATCCTTTTGTTATACATATTTACGATTGTCATGATTGTGATTTTGTAGAATATCCTGGCGATTATACCAAGTTGACCTTTTGTCAGAAAATTGTTGAACTGGAGGGAAGACTTAAAAAAGAACCTGAAAACAAAACCGAGCTTCAGCATTTGTTAGGTAATGCCTATTATAATATGTCGTATTGGGGAAATGCATGGATGGCTTTGGACTATTATCGCTGTCACGGTTGTGAATTGAGTAAGGTAGATCCAACGGATTCTTATTCCTGGTATTACAACGATATATATGATATTGAAAAGGCGAAATATTATTATAAACTCGCTGCTGAAGGATCGAGAGGAAAAGAATTTGCAGCACTAAATTATTTCATGCTGGCAAAGTGCGAACAAAACGAATATTACAGAAGTGATGATTATGACTATGAAAATTCGATGGGTTTAAAAGATAATTATAGAAACAATTTTTCCATAATAAAAAATCAATATTCGGAAACGGAATTTTACCAGAAAGCAATCGGTGAATGTAAATTTTTTGAATATTATGTGAACAGGCATTAAGCATTATGCGCAAATCGATACACGAAATTCCACCATATAGAGAAAAATTCTGGACCATCCCGAATGTGCTTTCTTTATATAGACTGCTTATGTTTCCGGTAATATTGTATTTTCTTTTTGTTGAAGAGCAAAAGATATTTGTGACCTTGCTAATTATTAATCTGGTTACGGATATTCTTGATGGTTTTATAGCAAGAAATTTTAATCAGCGCACTTTAATTGGCGCAAAATTAGATTCCTGGGCCGATTTTGGAAGTTATATACTCGCATTTGGCGGGGTATTTATGTTTGAGTGGAGTTTTGTTGTTGAACATAAGATCGGATTAGGGATATTTTTAATTTTATATATCATAAGCGTATCTATTGCTTTTATTCGATTTGGAAATCTGGTGGGGCTGCATTTATTCTCTTCTAAAATAACTGGATATTTACAAGGTATATTTTTGGTTGTTCTCCTTTCCTCCGTGTATTTGGAGTGGCTGTATTATGTAATGATAATTTCGGGTTGTTGGGCTAAAACTGAAGAGATTATAATTTTGTTAAAATTGCGCGAAAAACGATCTGATGTAAAAGGGTTATATTGGGTTATAAAAAATAAATGGTGATGGAGGAAGTTTTTTATTTGCTTGAAGGGTTTTTTTTGATCGGCATACTCGGCACTGCATTTGCAAATCGTGCAACAGATATTAAAATACGTAAAGAACGATGGTTGAAGTTGGGCATTCATTTTCTAATCGTTCACGCCTTGGTGGCCTATATCCTGTATTATTCTAATTATTTTTATCTGGGCATTATTTTTATTCTAATTATTAGCTTTTTTGAAATATTTAAATATGCCAGTAGGAAAAAACAGCCCACATTATTTTATGTATGTACTTTTTTAATCTTCAGTTTTTTGGCAGTTGGATTTTATTTAATGTCGAGATCCTTTGCTTCAAGTTTGCTACTCTATATTTTTATGACCGTTTTTGTTTTCGATGGTTTCTCACAAATATTCGGGCAGCTTTTCGGCAGAAGGTTATTGTTTCCTAAAATAAGTCCGGGAAAAACGGTTGAAGGACTTGCAGGAGGTGCAATGATGGCCATTTTAACTTCCATTTTTATCCGGGAATGGATATTGGTATCTATATTGCAATCAATATATTTCTGTTTACTATTAATTGTAGCCTCCGTTTTCGGTGATTGGTTGGCCTCATACTATAAACGTAAACACGAAATTAAAGACTACAGTCGATTAATTCCAGGACATGGAGGTATGCTGGATCGCTTTGACAGTTGGATCGCAGCAAGTGCAATTACTTATTTCGCAGTAATTTTCGGACTCCTGTACTTCCTTAATAGCTTGCCATAATCGGTCACTTTTATATTTGGACAGTTATAAATTATAAAAATAATTTCACCCAATAGTAAAATGGAATTTAATGTAGAGGATATTATAAATGAAATTTATCTGCTGAGATTATTCGGGGATTCTAATCCATATGCTGAAAAAGTTATTTTTTCATAACAATACATAAATAAGGACTGAGGTTATCAATGCTTCTGTACTTATTTTATAACCATCTTTTCATTAAATATAATATTTCCATTGTCCCTGCCTTGTAAAATATAAATACCTGGCGGCAGGTCTGAAACATTCAGAGATAAATAATTATTCGTATTACCGGAAAAATTTTGAAGATGCGCAATAAGTGTTTTTCCTGTTATATCCGAAATTGAAATTAAAATATCATTTAATGTTTCATTTGCATGTATAAATATTGTATTATCTGCAGGATTAGGAAAAACGGAAATAGCAGGAGTTATAATATTTTGTAAGGAAGTTTCTTCTTCCGACAAATTTAATCCTGTAGTATCATCTACATAAAAATACATGAACACTGCCATTTCATCTTCCGCCGTCATTCCAAAATTAACCGGAACGGGACCCGTATTAATAAAGGTGGCTTCATAAATAAAACCATCCATCCATCTTACAGGTATCATCATTGGCCATTTTCTGGTAGGGGGATGATGATAATCATAAATTTCATCAAGACAACCCGGAGCGCCATTTGTTGCACCGCAGGATGCGTCAAATATTTGTTCGCCTTTTTCTCCCGCTTCCGTTCTTTTAAAAATATCGAAATCGGCTCCGTATTTATGAGTGTGTGATGTCATTGCCCAAACGAACATTTCATCTTCACCATGTCCGAAGCCGAAAGATGTATCAATAAATATATGCGGTAAACTATCATTCGGAATATTGAGATCGGAATTTGATTTTCTTGTTGTATACATTATCTGCGCCGCAGTTCCTTTTTCCTGTGTGTAAACATTTATGTATACTTCACAGGCAAGCGATTTTTCGCTGCTGTAATTAATATAATGTGTGTTTAAATTTAAAATTGTTGTGTTCGCCCAGCTGAATGCTGTATTATCCGGAAGAATAAGACTATCCGAAAATTGGTGTCCGTAAACCAATTCCACGCCATTAAAATCCGGACCATCGTGAATTCCAAATTCAACTGTTGCAGCAATTGCAGTGTTATAATATTTATACATGATAAAATGATGAGAATATTCTCCCATGTAAGTATCCAATCTATTTATTTCAATGGTGTCATTTTGGTCGGTATTTAATTTGTACCAATATTCATGCTCTTCTTCCGGCCATAAAAAAAAGGGACCGTAGTGAATTTGATATCCTTCGCCGGGTGCCGGTGCAGATGGTGGAGAAGGAACAGATTGAATTCCATCGTTATCGTAAAAATCTTCTATTAAAGTTTCATCCACCAAAGTTCCTGTATCAAAAGCACCATATAATATCCATTGGCGAATGAGTTCAATTTCTTTTTCGTCGAGAGGTGAGGCACCTTGAGGACAAGCTTCACCTTCACCGATAACCAGATTTACATCGAGCGCCAAACCATTATTGATCTTGCTGAAAATAAAACTTTTATATGGATTACCGGGAGTTACTCTTTTATAATTTTTATCCGCAGAAATAATGTTTGTTGGTGTTACATCATAAAGTGCATCATAGGTTTCACTAATTGTGCCATTGAGATCCAAACCACTGCTATGCCCAGGCACATGGCATCCTGAACAATTAGTTTGAATAATAGAATAAACATTTTCCCAAGTTGAACTCTGATTAAATCCCAAGTTACAGGTAAAAATTCCTGCAACTAGGAGAAGAAAATTTTTCATTATATGGGTTTTCGAAATCAAATATAGTGAAAGTGGGATAAAAGGGAATCGGGACGCGGGAATCGGAAAAACAAACGTTGAGTTTGCAAAAATTTCGCAAGAAATTTAAACTCCTTACTCCTCACTCCTTTCTCCTTTTTAGACACGGGTATCGGGACGCGGGAATCGGGAAAACAAAGGGTGGGGTTTGCAAAAATTTCGAAATTTTAACTCCTTTTAGCCACCGTAGCTTTAGCGAAGGCGGCTTACTCCTTTTTAGACACGGGTATCGGGACGCGGGAATCGGGAAAACAAAGAGTGGGGTTTGCAAAAATTTCGAACGAAATTTAAACTCCTATTAGCCACCGCAGCTTTAGCGA
>JAYSYX010000116.1:0-4682 GCA_043727235.1 Bacteroidota bacterium | reverse complement strand
TTTTTCGTGGGATGACACAGTCATAAATACCATTTTTGGTCAAGTGCGGCTTTTGCAAGGTAAAATAATTGGGCAAATGAACGCTTTGGGTTTTTCTGCTAAAGAGGAAGCCACGCTAACCGCTTTAACCACAGAGGTTGTAAAATCATCAGAAATTGAAGGTGAATTGCTGAACTATGAACAAGTACGTTCTTCCATAGCAAGGCGTATGGGTATTAACACCGGAGGTATTGTGCCAAGTTGCCGCCATATAGAAGGGGTGGTAGAAATGGTGTTGGATGCTACTCAACGCTTCAATTTACCTCTTACTGAAAAACGTTTGTTTGGTTGGCATGCAGCACTTTTTCCCATGGGTTATAGCGGTCCCTATAAAATTGAAGTAGGTCAATATCGGACAGGCAAAATGCAGGTGGTTTCAGGCGCTATGGGTAAAGAAAAATTGCATTATGAAGCTGTAAAACCCGGAGTGGTAAAAAAGGAAATGGACAAGTTTTTGAATTGGTTCAACAAAGAAGAACAAATTGATCCTGTTATAAAAGTCGCAATAGCTCACTTTTGGTTTATCATAATTCACCCTTTTGATGACGGAAATGGCAGAATTGGAAGAGCGTTATCTGAAATGTTGCTAGCCCGTTCTGAAGGGTGCGGAGAACGTTTTTATAGTATGTCGAGCCAAATTTTATTAGAACGTAAACGCTATTACGAAGTATTGCAAAAAGTTCAACATAGTTCAGGCGACATAACCGAATGGCTCACTTGGTTTTTGCATTGTCTTAAAAATGCCATGTTCAGCACCGAAAACATCACACAAAAATTATTGCGCAAAGCAGAGTTTTGGAAATTACATGAACATACACCTATTAACGAGCGGCAACGTTTATTAATCAACAAACTTTTCGAGGGTTTTGATGGAAAACTGCAAACTTCAAAATGGGCAAAAATTGCTAAAACATCTACCGACACTGCCTTAAGAGATATTAAAGATCTGATAGAAAAAAACATACTGCAACAAACAACTGATGGAGGCCGAAATGCTAATTATGTATTGGTAGATTTTTAATTTTAAAACGGCACACTAAATAATGAAACAATTAAAAATTAAACATACTCTTATTAAAGAAAATAAATATAAACTTATTAATTCAACATTTCCTTCACTATTAGATAAATTAAAACCCATAATAGTTTTAATTATTGTCTGTTTACCAACATTTGCATTCTCACAAGACATTATTTACGGCACAAATAATTATATAGAGTATCATGTCGGTACACTTCCAATTGTAATTTCTGTTTCGCATGGAGGAAGTATGGAGCCATTATCGATACCCGACCGAACATGCAATGATCCCGTATATGTAATGGATGCATTTACAATTGAAACGGCTTTGGAAATTAAGAATGCACTTATTGAAACAACCGGATGTTATCCGCATTTAATTATTTCAAATTTAAAACGCACGAAACTTGATGCCAATAGAAATTTAGAAGATGGGGCTTGTGGAAATACTGAGGCAGAAACTGCCTGGACCGAGTTCCATGATTTTATTGATGATGCACGTTATACTGCTAACCTGCAATATAATAATAATACCTTTTTTGTAGATCTGCATGGACACGGAAACCCAATTGCAAGAATTGAATTAGGATATCTGTTGTATGATGAAGAGTTAGAATTGTCAGACAGCATATTAAATACAAATACCTATATTAATTATAGTTCGATCCAGAATTTGGTATTGAGTAATGTAAATGACTTCACACATGCGCAACTGTTAAGAGGAGAAAAATCTTTTGGAACTTTGTTATCAAATTATTCTTTTCCAGCCGTGCCCAGTCAAAGTATTCCCTATCCCGGAACTGATGCAAATTATTACAGCGGAGGGTATATCACTGTAAATCATACCTGTTATACTCCCGGAGTAGACATCAATGGATTGCAAATGGAGTTAAATTATGCAGGTGTAAGAGATAATTCAATAAATAGAACAAATTTCGCATTATCATTTGCTCAGGTTATAATAGAATATTTGAATACGCATTTTGATATGGTCAGGAATGCCTGTGATCCAATATTACCAATTGAGGAAGTAAAAAACACAAGTAACATATTTTTTTATCCTAATCCAACTTCACAGAATGAATGGATAAGTTTTGAAAATTTGAATTTTTCAACTTATAATTATTGTATAGTTAATTCTTGCGGTCAAGAGATAAATAGTGGACAACTATCGAAATATCAAAACCAAATTAATATATCTGCAATCACTAACGGTGTTTATTTAATGAAGTTAATTGACGGGGATGGAAGAATTACCCTTTTAAAGTTAATCATCGGATAAAACAGTTGGTGTCAATATCTTGCTTAAAAGTGCAATACATTTTGTCACAAGTCAAAAAGTATTAAAGCATTTTTTCTTATCCTTTCTTATCAGCAATTGCCCACTCCACTGCACTTCTGAGGATATTTATGCCCATTTACCAGATCTAAGGAACAATAAAACCGCAATTGTTTCCATGGCATATGCTTTGACATCCAAAACATTAAAAATATTTTAATTTAAAATTTACTTTTAAAAACTTAACATCTCATATAGCAATATATTTAATTAAAAGCTAAATTATGAAGGCAGCAGTTGTACACCCCGGAGGTAAAAAAAAATATGAAACAGTTGATAATCCTATTATCAAAAAAAGCACGGATGCGGAAGAGGTTATTAATTAACTCCGGCATTTTAAAATATAATTCTATGCAAACAAAAAATATTCTTTTTTCTTCCATCGTAGGAACTTCTGCCATGACATTGTTCAGTTATCTCATCTCAGAATCTGAAAATGAAAACTTTCGGGAGCCTGATGTATTGGCTCAACTTATTAAACGTTTACCAAATAGTTATTCCGAAGAAACTGCACAAATTGCAGGATGGGGAATGCATTATACTATCGGACTTTTATTTGTTGTTATTTATAATGAATTGTGGAAACAAAAAAATATAGATCCAACTGTCACTTCCGGAACGCTTTTAGGCGCAGCAAGCGGACTTACAGGTATTATTGCCTGGAAAATAATGTTTGAAGCTCATCCCAACCCACCAGCCAAAGATCTCAAACACTATTTTCGTCATCTTTTATTTGCGCATGTGGTGTTTGGAGTTTTTAGTGCTCTTGCTTATAAAATATTAAATGATGAAAATTCTTAATGTATAAAATTAAATTAGTTTATGGCACTTATCAAATATAAAGAAAAACGTAATTTCAAAAACTCTCCGGAACCTACGGGTGGCAAACCTACAGGTGATAAACTCCGGTTTGTAGTTCAAATGCACGAGGCATCTCATTTGAATTATGATTTCAGATTGGAAATTAATGGAGTACTGAAAAGTTGGTCTGTTCCTAAGGGACCATCCACCGACACAGATATAAAACGACTCGCTATAATGTCTGAAGATCACCCTTACGACCATATAAACTTTGAAGGGATAATACCAAGTGGTTATGGTGCGGGAACTGTATTGGTATGGGACAATGGTTGTTATGAAATGGCTTTTGCGAATACTCGAGATAAAAAGGAACAAGATAAAGAATTTCAAAAAGGAATTAAGGCTGGTAAGTTGCATTTTGTTTTGCAGGGTAAAAAACTTAAAGGCGAATTTATGCTTGTAAATACAAATAGCAAAGAAGAGAATATATGGCTACTATTTAAAATGAAGGATGAATATGTTTCCAAAAACGATATTACATTAAATGATAAATCTGTTATATCAAAAAAAACGATAAATCAGATAAAAACAGCCAAATCTAATTCTTATTCTCCTAAACATAAGAAGGGGGCTCGGACTAAGAATAAAAAAGTGACAATTAATTGAGCATATGATACAAAGGCTTTCAAAAATTAATAGTAAAAAGGAAATTAAAGTAGCCCCCGATAAAATATTATCAAAGGGTAAAACTGCAAAATTTCCCACAGTATTAATTCCTATGTTAGCTACTATAATTGATAAACCATTTGATAACGAAGCCTGGCAATTTGAAATAAAATGGGATGGTTACAGAGCACTGGCATTTTGCAAAAAAAAGAAAGTGGACTTAAAATCTCGTAACAATAAGTCGTTTAATGATAAGTTTTATCCGGTTATAAAAGCTATTCAACAATGGAGCCTTAATGCAGTGGTTGATGGGGAGGTAGTAGTTCTTGATGAAGAGGGAAAATCAAATTTTGGCAGCTTGCAGAATTGGCGAAGTGAAGCTGATGGAGAATTATATTTTTATGTATTTGATTTGCTTTGGTTGAATGGAAAAGACTTGATGAATATGACATTAAGCGAAAGAAGAAAAATTCTTAAAACACTCGTTCCGGAAAATAGTATCATTCGCTTCAGCGAAAATTTTGGTGTTTCCGGAATTGAATTCTTTAATACTGCAAAAGAAATGGGCCTTGAAGGGATAATGGCCAAAAGAAGTGACAGTACTTATCTTCATGGAAATCGTTCGAAAGATTGGTTAAAAATAAAGGCTGATAAAAGACAGGAAATGGTTATTGGTGGTTATACTAAAAATGAAAATTCCTCCA
The DNA here is from genome assembly GCA_043727235.1 of Bacteroidota bacterium. Lineage (GTDB taxonomy): Bacteria > Bacteroidota > Bacteroidia > Chitinophagales > BACL12 > UBA7236. Next base: position 112 of record JAYSYX010000116.1, on the reverse strand, counting down.
AATTGTTCAGTTCTTTATTACTTGGTGTTTATGAAAAAGGGAAGTTGATCTATAAGGGAAAGGTAGGTACGGGCTTTAACGATAACCAACAAAAGGAAATGCTTAAACAATT
>JAYSYX010000115.1:0-38849 GCA_043727235.1 Bacteroidota bacterium | reverse complement strand
GACCTTCGAAATGGATCCTTCATGAAAAAAGCATATTTTCTTCCGCAATCGAAGTAAACTCATTACTCATAACTCATTACTCATTCCGTGGACCGTGAATCGTGAATCCGGCAAGGTTTAATAATCGAAGTTTGACTTGATACATCATTTATTAACTTTAATCTCAATGAGTAATGAGTTATGAGTAATGAGTAGTTAATCGAGCGCATGATATAGTGACCTTCGAAATGGATCCTTCATGAAAAAAGCGAATTTTCTTCCGCAATCGAAGTAAACTCATTGCTCATAACTCATTACTCATTCGAGCGAACTCTCAATGAGTAATGAGTTATGAGTAATGAATACCTAATCGAGTACATAATATTGTAACCTCCGAAATAAATACTTCATGAAAAAATCGAATTTTCTTCCGCAATCGAAGCAAACTCATTACTCATAACTCATTACTCATCCCACCATTGAGACCCTCACTGAAAAAGTGAGAGCCTCACTTGCATTCAAGAAACTTTCCCCCACTGTTTCACTTTCCAGCTCAGTTGTGATAAATACTTTCTAAGCGATTGATTTTCGGGGTCTTCCAAACTTTGATCGTTAGATAATAATTCTTCTGCAGTATTTCGTGCTTCGCGCATAATATGTTCATCAGTTTGAATATTTGCTATGCGGAATTGCGGTGCACCACTCTGACGCGTTCCTTCAATTTCTCCGGGCCCGCGCAATTGCATATCAACCTCCGATATTTTAAATCCGTCGTTGGTTTGTATCATGGTTTGAATTCTGGTTCGGGCATCATTATTTAATTTATCTCCTGTCATTAATATGCAGAATGATTGATGTGCACCTCTTCCAACTCTGCCTCTTAGTTGATGTAATTGCGATAACCCAAATCGCTCTGAATTTTCGATGATCATTACAGTTGCATTTGGAACATTTACCCCTACTTCAATAACGGTTGTAGAAACCATGATCTGAGTTTCATTTTTTACAAAACGCTGCATCTCAAAATCTTTGTCGGCAGGTCGCATTCTTCCATGCATGATACTTATTTGATATTTAGGCCTGGGAAATTCTTTTTCCATTACCTGTACTCCTTCCATTAAATTTTTCAAATCTAATTTTTCACTTTCTTCAATTAAAGGATATATAATAAATATTTGACGACCTTCATTTATTTGCTCTTTAATAAACCCGAAAACTACAAGTCGTTCACTTTCTTTTTTGTGTATTGTTTTGATCTGTTTTCTGCCTGGAGGAAGTTCATCAATAATGCTAACGTCCAAGTCACCGTAATAGGTCATTGCAAGTGTTCGCGGAATTGGAGTTGCGGTCATAACCAATATATGCGGAGCAAGATTATTTTTAGTCCAAAGTTTTGCGCGTTGCTCTACTCCGAAACGATGTTGTTCGTCAATTACCACGCAACCTAAATTATTAAATTTCACAGGATCCTCAATTAATGCATGTGTCCCAAGTAAAATATTGATATTGCCCGCATCAAGATCCTCGAGAATAACTTTTCTTTTTTTGCCTTTAATACTTCCGGTAAGTAATTCTACTTTTAATGGCAGCGGCAATAATAATTCTTTAATTGTTTGAAAATGCTGTTGCGCAAGTATTTCCGTTGGTGCCATCAAACATGCCTGAAATCCATTGTCAATTGCCATAAGCATGGTGAGTAAAGCAACCACAGTTTTTCCGCTTCCCACGTCCCCCTGCAACAACCTGTTCATTTGTCTGCCACTGATAAGATCCTTGCGAATTTCTTTAACCACACGTTTTTGAGCTTCGGTTAATTGAAAGGGTAAATGATCGGTATAAAAGGGAGTAAAAGTGGTTTCTATATTTTTAAAAATAAATCCAACGCTTACACTATGGCGATATTGTTTTATGCGAAGTAGTTTTATTTGATCGATAAATAACTCCTCAAATTTTAATCGTCGTATTGCGTGCTGTAAATGCAATTCAGATTCGGGGAAATGAATTTGTTTATAGGCATCGAAACGATTTATCAGTTTGTATTTTGTTTTGATCGACTCGGGAATTATTTCATACAGATCCTTATCAGAAAGTTGTTCTATTAAGTTGTGTGTATATTTTGCAATTGCCTTTCCGGTAATTCCCCTGGCCTTTAACTTTTCCGTACTCGAATATACAGGTTGTATCTTCCCGCCCAACTGAAATTCGGGAGAATCGGCAGGCTCCAATTCCGGATGTGTAATATTTAAAATGCTGTTGAAGAAATAGGGTTTTCCATAAACCAGATATTGCGTATCTCCCTTAAGATTCTTTTGAAGCCAACTTATACTGTTGAACCAAACTAATTCAATAAATCCTGTTCCATCATCCAGGGTAGCAGTTAATCTTTTTCCTCTTTTTTCACCAACTATCTGGAGATTTTTTAATTTGCCTTTTAACTGAACTTCCTTTATCTCCTCACCTTTTAATATGGTATTATGAATATCCTTTATCGTTTTAAAATCAGTTCTGTCGATATAACGATACGGGAAAAAATGAATAAGGTCGTTGCAATTGTCTACCTGCAATTCCTTGCGCATTAATTCGGCACGGGCTTCCCCAACTCCTTTTAAATAGGTGAGGGGTGTTTGTAAATTTAGCATTCCCACAAAGCAAAGGTAGGAGATGTAAAAGATAAATGGGAACAGGATACAAACAATAAACGGCAGTCCCAAATTAGCCGCTTAAAAAAATCAAACACACTAACGATCTGTTATAAACCAGCCTTCTGAAGCAAAGCCATATTTATTCAATTTGTTTATATAAAACAACAAATTCAGAATTTAAACGAAGCCCAAATTGAAATTGGATAATTGATATTTAGGGACCTGGAAAAGGTTGAACCATTGTAATCCTGCTCAGGATAATTGATATAGTCGACTTTATTTTTTGATCTTCCCTGTTTGTAATAAAGTGTTGATTCGGTGCCTAAACTAAAATTTTTAAAAAGATCACAGCTCAGCTTGATAAATGGTCCGCCGCCATAGGTAAATGTTTTATTCTCATTTGAATATTCATAATCTTCCCCCTCATAATAAATACTGCTATAATTTTCATTGAATCCGATCAGATCAATTCCGTATGCCCATTTCCATTTTTTACTTATTGATTTCTGATGTCCAATTCCAATTCTGTATGAGGTTGTGATCCGTTCGTCTGTATAATTTCCACCATAAGGATAATTTTGATTTACATCATAGGAATTGTAGATCAGGTTAAATCCACTTCGTAAGAAACATGTTTTAAAAAATCTTTCATAACTTAAAATATATGGTCCGTTTAAAGAATAATATCCATAATAATCAAGTTGACCACCTAAAAATTCTCCTAATAAATAAGTAACCTCAAGGCCTATTACATTTTTTTTTACTGAATCAGTATCTGTTTGTGAGTATGTATTTGTAGAGATTAAAATTGCAATTACAATCGTATAAAAGTTTTTCATAGATGTTCGTTTATGTAAATCTAGGAATTAGAATTAATTAATTGTCACAATCATGCAATTTAACTTTTATTTAGTTTTGACAAATCATTTCCATTTCCAATTACTCAACATGCCTTGAATGTCATTCACCATAAATTCCACAACAGGCTTTAGTGAATCTGAATTTGGCCTATTATTAAAGTATAGGGCTCCTCTTACAAAACTTGATATTGTATCGGTAACAAAAAATTGAAAATTACTAGCTGCATCTCCTCCAACAAAATAAATGAGACCATGCACTCCAAATTCATTTTCTATTGCCTGAGGTTCTATAAAATCGGCGCGACTACTGTGTTTATAGGTAAGTTTATAAGCGTCTTCAATTAATTTCTGCAGCGACTCCTCTCCGGATAATTCCTTATAACTTAAATATATTGTTGCATTAAGATCGTCGCAGATAATATTCATCCAGCAAGGGTTTTCGGGAGCCTCATTAAAAAAGGTAATATTTTTATTTATCCTATAATAGTCGGGTAATTGAAATGTAAAGGGGCATTGGTCATCCGAATAAGTTATCAATTCCTCTAATTCCGGAAAATATATTCTGGGATATGCGTCAGGCCTCGGGGTACTTTCCGTGGAACAGGAGATAATAAAGGCAAATGAAAACAAAAGTGCTGTTAACAATAATAAATTCTTATTCATATATCTTAATAACGCATAAAAGTAAAAAATCCTGCAGCAATATTTTTTTAAGATGGATTATTCCTAAATGAAAAATTGCCAAATGTTATCCCTCTACCTCAGGATGAAATTAATAACATTTTAAAAAGGCAGGTCATCAGATATTCCGTTCTTTTCATTTTCAGGATTAGAATGGGTCATTTCGTAATCTGAACCGGTTCCGATATTGTTTGTTCCACCTGAACGCGGACCCAGGAGGGTAAAGTTTTCTGCTACAATTTCGGTGATATATCTTTTATTGCCATCTCTGTCGTCCCAGGAGCGGTTTTTTATTCGTCCTTCTATATAAATCTTTGCTCCTTTTCTCAAAATTTTACCGGCAATTTCTGCCAATTTTCCCCACATGGCAATATTGTGCCATTCGGTTTGTTCCACTTTATTTCCGGTTCTGTCGCGAAATACTTCTGTAGTTGCCAATGGAAAATTTGCGACAACATTGCCGCCTTCAAAGTTCCGGAGATCCGGGTCCTTACCCAAATTGCCGATCAGAATTACTTTGTTTACGCCGCTCATATAGATAGTTTTTAGTAATATACCTCTGTTTTGAGACTTTAAAAATAAGGATTTCTTTGTAAAAATTCGCGAATTATTCCCGGAAAAGCATATTTTTTTAAGGTAGAAACGGGTATGTTTATAAAGGCCTCCGACCTTATATCATCAAGACCATTCATCTCCAATATAAAAAATCTCGTTTTAATAATTTGATGGGTGAGTTGTTGCGAAAAGATCTCGGAAACGACTATTTTAGAAGGTTTATGTGAAATCATTTTTAAATAATCAGAATCCTTTATTAATTGATGCAAAGTAAAATTAATTTTTGATTCGATAAGCGGGAATTGATATAAATTTTTCCAGATATCCTTTGTATTTCGTTTTGTTATTACAATGTTTTTTTGCGAAATAAATAACAGGTAATTAAAATATCTTGTTTTTCTTATTAATTTTTTTTCTTTGAATGGAAGCAGCTCTACCATATTATTTTTAAATGCGAAACAATTTTTATTAAATAGGCATTGATTGCATTCGGGATTTTTTGGTTTACAAATGATGGAGCCGAAATCCATCATTGCCTGATTAAAAATTCCGGAATTTTTTTTATCGAGAATTTTTTTTGCGTATAATTCAATATTATTTTTCGCTGATATGCTTGATGTTTCATCAATAATCCCAAAATAACGCGTAATAATGCGTATGGCATTACTGTCGATGGCAGCATAAGGCAACGCAAATGCATATGACAGAATTGCACTTGCAGTATATTTTCCGATCCCTTTTAATTGAATTACTTCTGGGTAATTGTCAGGGAATTTACCATTGTATTTTTCAACAATTTCATTAGCTGCATGATGAAGATTTCTTGCTCTTGAATAATACCCAAGTCCCTCCCAAAGTTTTAAGATCTCATCCAAAGGCGCAGCTGCAAGTTTAAAAACAGTCGGATACTTTTTTACAAATCGGTAATAATATGGGGTGCCTTGTTCAACTCTGGTTTGTTGCAGAATAATTTCACTCAACCAAATTTTATATGGATCCTTAGTTTCAGTCCATGGTAAAAACCGTTTACCGGTATCGTACCACACTAAAAGTTTTTCAGTGAAATTCGAACTCATTTGAAAGGCAATATTACAAACTTATTGTGCCGGAAATTATCAATTTTTTTCTTCAGTATCGGTCATAATTAGGCTTCAATGAAATGGGAGGTTTTATAAATGATTGATCCTTATGAAATTATTATGAGATATATTATGTTCTAAGTCAATTAATGATTGGTATTTTCCAAATGCTTGAAATTTCACAAAAACGGTCTTTTTGTAAAATAAAATGCCGAATTTTGTAGTTTAAAGTGCTGATTATCAAACAAAACTGTCGTAATTATGAGAAAAGCAGACGTAGTTAACCGCATCACAGAAAAAACCGGCCTAGAAAAGGTGGATGTGATGGTAGTTGTAGAAGCCTTTTGCAAGGAGATCAAGGAGTCGATGGCAGAAGGGAACAATGTTTATGTGCGTGGATTTGGGAGTTTTATCGTTAAAACCCGTAAGGAGAAGATAGGCCGTATTATAAAAAAGAATATTGCGATTGTTATACCGGAACAAAAAATTCCGGTGTTTAAACCCGCCAAAATATTTGTGCAACGAGTACGCGATGGCAAAAAGAACAAAATAAAAAAATAGTGTGAAGAGAAATATAGTGGTTGGCGGGCTTGCTGCGGTAATAATAGCAGCATTCTACTTTGGGTTTAGCATAAAACCCCCGTTTAAAAGTGCTTATGATGTGCAGCGCGAGAAGCTGGTCGACTCACTTCAGTATTCCAATGGTGAAGAACTGCTCAAGATGCATGAGGATATGCTGAAAGCTGAAGGAAGCTCAAAAACTGCCTTATTAAATCAACTTTCTGATGAGTGGTTAAAAATTGGTCAGCCATCTATTTCAGCAGATTATCTGCGTCAGATAGCGGACAATGAACCTTCTTATGAAAATTATATGACAGCAGGGGGTGCTTTGGCCACTTTAATCGATTTTGAACAGGATGATAATTTAAGGGTAAATGTGGTTTATGGAGCGAGATATTGTTATGAAACAGCCGCAAAATTTAAACCAGGCGATCTGGAAGCGTCGATAGGTGAGGCATCAGTGCTGGTTTCAGGAACGAATAATCCCATGGAAGGAATTATGAAATTAAGGGAAATTGATGCCCAAAATCCCGGAAATGCCAAAGTGAACCTCGAATTGGGGCGATTTTCTGTTATGAGTGGCCAATTTGATAAAGCTTTGGAACGGTTTGGTAGTGTTTTACAAAAAGATTCTCTAAATTTGCAGGCCCGTTATATGATGGCGCAAACGTATCTGGGAATGAAGGATACAACGGCAGCTGTTTTGGAACTGGAAAAATTGCAATCTCTTACCACCGATAAAACAATTATTGATCAGGTGGAAGTTGAAATACATAATTTAAATCATTAAAAAAAGCTTAGTATGCCATCAGGTAAAAAACGTAAAAGACATAAAATGGCCACCCACAAGCGCAAAAAACGCTTGAGAAAGAACCGTCACAAGAAGAAATCGCGTTAAGTCACAATTTCCACCCTTTATATTTTCCAACCTCCATCAAATTCCGGTAAGTATCGGAAAAAACCATTTATTAAATAATTCCTGTAAAGGGGACCAATTAAATTTATTTTGGAAAGGGAACTGATTATTAATTCAACTCCAACGGGAGCTGAAATAGCATTATTAGAGGATAAGCGTCTTGTTGAGATCCATCGTGATACACAAAGCAGCAGATTTAATGTGGGAGATTTTTATCTCGGTAGAGTAAAAAAGATCACCCCGGGTTTAAATGCTTGTTTTGTTGACGTTGGTTTTGACCGAGATGCATTTTTACATTATACGGATCTGAATCCTCAGTTCCGCTCAATTTATAAATACACCAAAGCTGCGCAGGAGGGTCATCCTCATAAAATGTCCAACTTCGAAAAGGAGCCGGAAATTGTTAAAACAGGTAAGATCAACAATGTTATTGCTAAAAATCAGCATATACTTGTTCAGATCATAAAAGAACCTATTCAAACTAAAGGACCGAGATTGAGTTGTGAACTTTCCCTTGCAGGAAGATATCTTGTGCTTACACCTTTTAACGAAGTGGTTGGTGTATCAAGAAAAATTGATTCTGCAGTAGAGAGAAAAAGACTTCAAGGAGTTATTGAACAATTAAGACCTAAGGGTTTTGGGGTGATAATAAGAACAGTTGCAGAGGGAGTTCCTACTCCTAAATTGCACGATGATCTCAACGAATTAGTTGCGCAGTGGAATGAGATCACCAAACGACTCGAAAAATTACAAGCTCCGCAAATTGTTTACAGCGAAACAAGGAAAACAAATACTTTATTAAGGGATGTACTCAATGCTTCTTTCAACAATATTGTCGCCAACGACGAAAATATTGCAAAAGAGATGCGCGATTATGTTAAGAAGGTGAGTCCTGGTACCGAAAAAATGGTAACCTTCCACAACAACCCGAAATCGGTGTTTGAGCAATATGGAGTTACCAAACAAATCAAATCTCTTTTCGGAAGAACGGTAAATATGGACAGCGGTGCATATTTAATTGTGGAACATACCGAAGCACTACATGTAATTGATGTGAACAGCGGAAATAAAACTGCTGTAAAAGGAGATCAGGAACAAAATGCACTTGCGGTAAATATGGAAGCTGCTCGCGAAATTGCACGTCAATTGCGATTGCGCGATCTGGGTGGGATTATAATTATCGACTTTATCGATATGCGCCATCCGGATAATAAACGGACTGTGTTCAATGCTTTGAAAGAAGCGATGGAAAACGACAGGGCAAAACATACCATACTTCCTGTTTCCAAATTCGGACTTGCACAAATTACACGTCAGCGTGTTCGCCCGGAAGTAAATATTACAACTTCAGAAGTGTGCCCAACATGCAACGGCACCGGAAAAATAGAAGCCAGTATTTTATTGGTGGATGATATAGAACGCAAAATTAAATATCTCGTTAAAAATCAAAATCAGAAGTACATTAAATTAGTTGTGCATCCGTTCGTAGAAGCCTTTATCAAAAAAGGAAGATGGTTCCGCAGCACACAATGGAAATGGTATTTCGAATACAAACAAAAAATCCACGTTATGGGAAGCGATGATTTCTTCTTAACGGAATTTAGATTTTTTGATAAGGGAGATGAGGAGATAATTGTGGAATAGGGGATATCGATTTTTATTTGCAAAGTATTTTATGTGGGTTAGTGTAAGTTTTACACTAACATATTCAGGTAAGACATTCTACGCTTTTTGGATGGCCAGCAGCTCCTTACCCGAAAGTGCTACAGCAGTGTCTTTACACGGAAAATTGCAATCTTTCAAAATAAAATACATTTTAATAAAGTAGTTACAATTTCATGTCGTGTAGTATGGTGAGACGCTGCTGGTCTATTTTCGTTAAGCTCGTTAATTTCAATCACCTTAACACTCTCGTCCCACTTCCGGCAGCGTCTAATTTGAAGTCTGATATAATCCAAAATAAATTATTTATGGAGACACTGCCGGGGCACAAATAATACATTTATGGAGACACTGCCGGGGCGCAGTAATAGGAAGTACCCCTTCTACTTAAATCTTTTAATAATACCTCCAGTCAAATTGATAAATAATAATAATTGAGCTATAACAAAAACAAAGAAAACAATAAAATAGATGCTTTTATATATACTGAACAATGAAAAGTCATTACTTAATTTTTCAATAAGTGAGTTATTAAATACCACTAGCAATGCAATAAATAAAAAAGTTAATAATGTAAATATTATGTGTAACCAACTTAAAATTGCTGAATATAGAATAGCAGTTGTAAATTTATAAATCGTCCAATAAAACATGCATAAAAATGATAATAATATTAAAACATGCGCTATGGCAAATACGAAATAGGTATCGTGCATTCTGATGTCAAATGAATAGTTATTGATAAAAAAGGAAACTAGGACCTGAAAGATCGCAACAATTATAAACAGCGAATATGGTTTTTGTCTGATATTCATTTCTCTCAAAACTTAAACATCCAATCTTCCTTCCCCGTCTCAGAATTTATCGCTACACAAACAAAATTATCATCCAGATCAGGATGGGTTTTAAATACGAAATAGATCTTGTCGTTTAGGGTGTAAATACGAATGAGTTCGGCTTTGATTCCTAAAAGTGTAGTAAGATCAAGCGTCCATTTTATGGTTTCATTATCGTAATTATATTTTGAGATGATCTGATGTGCTTCGGGAGAAATTTTATCGTGGTGCCAGATATAAAATGTTTTTTCTGAATTGTTTAGTCTTAATGGAGAATGGCCTTTGCCGGTAAATTGAAAGTTGTTGTTGAGAGAAATTCCATTCGTTAAAAATTCTGCGTCAATAAATTGATTTGAATTTAAAGCAGTGCCTTTTTGTTCAATATTGGTCTTATTTTCTTTCACTTTGAATGTTGCAACAGAATTTTTTTCTTCAAAACTAATTTCTCTTCCGTCTTGTAATAAAAGGTCGTGTTGAAACATATTTTGTAATCGCATGCGATAAAACTTTACATAGGAATTTTCGCTCATCCAATTCTCATAATTTTTAGTTTCCGGAGCTTCTACTTCTATTATTTCTTCATTCAAAAGGTTGTAAGCATAGTGCAATCCATTTTGTGTTGTAACATAAATGGTGTTGTGACGCGTATCCATTGCAATAAATTTATCTTCAATAGCATCGTCATACTTTGTTGTGTTTACCAAAGGCGATTCCACTCCAGCATTTTTCAATAAGGAACTAAATCCTTCATCTGTAATTTTCAGATCGGGCAATGTTCTGGTATGAATGCTGTTTGCACGGGAATAAAACCAACATTTACCATCACTCATACCTAGATAATAGGGAAGGATCTCAGAGTTTCCTTTTATCGCCTCCATTTTTTTTAATTCTTTACCGGTAATGGCATCAATAACAGTTACCTTATAATCCGTTCTGCCGTTCACAAAAAATCCATCCTGACTTAATTTTGTGTAAAAACTACTTGCCGCAATAAAATAAGTTTTTCCATTTTGAATGGCTGCTCCCAAATAATAGAGTTGAGAATAATAATCATTTTTACATATGGTTGTTTTCCAATAGATCTTTCCTGTTTTTGTATCAAGTGATAATAGTTGATCGTTAATTCCAATAAACAGGGTATCGCCTCTGTTAAAACTTCCGGTAATTGTATAAGAACTACCATGATTATTTAAAATAATTCCGGTTTTGACAGAGTACTCTGATTTTAAAGTATTTGTATTTAATAAAGTTATTATAAGATTTGTTTTTTCTCCGATTTTATCGGAATGAAAAATTATACTCTTTTCATTTCCAAGAAAGTCAGGATTAATGTATTTACTGAGTTCTGTATTGTAGTCCGATAAAAATACAGGTGATATATATTTGCCCGCAGTATTATTTCCTGTTTCTTTTTTGATTGGAATTATACAATCACTTTTAACAATGGTGCGAACTGATTTTCCATCAAAGGAATAAGTGCAGCTGTCTATTCCCATAACTCTGTCGGCAGTGTGTCCTATGTCGGAAAATGAACTTAAATCTGATGCTGATTTCATTATTTCCTGATATAATGCATCCATATCTGGTACTTCACCCATTTTTGCTCTTTCTGTAATGTCGGAAATAAGATCATCTAAACTTCTTGTCTCTACTTTAATATTTGGAGCATCAACAGTAGAAAAATTTATTGCATCAATAAAAATTCTTTTTCCGGTGATAGTAGTGATCATTAAAGAATTAGAATTTTTATCGTAGGCATATAATTCCTCTAAATTTCCTAAATAATCGTTTGCCATGGCAATTCCTTCTGAGAGATCTCGATTGGCGCTGATAATATTTTCCTGCGTATATTTTGTTTCGAAATCGGTTAATTGAATTCCGTGTAACCCATCTTTTTTGTTATACATCCATATAACATCATTGCCAACACCTAATATTTTAGTGAAGGTTTCATGATAATCACCTAGTACTTCGCGGTTTACTTGTTCTCCTGTGATCAGATCGCGCAATGTTATCCGCACATCGGTATTGCCGCTTCTGCGTGTAAATCCTCCTGACCTTTCATAAATGCGTGTTTTAAAAACGCCTTCGAGGCTTAATAAATAATTTTTGCCTTGCATTTCGACTGGGAATACTTGATATAAGCTTGTTGCATCACTCGACTTGCCGGAACGGAGTATTCCCGATCTGCCGCATTCTTTAAATGAAAAGAAAAATACGACGCTCATTATTGCTACTAGAATTACAGAGCCTATTGCGAGGTAGGGTCCTCTGCGGGTGGGTTCGTGGAAGGTCATGTTTCAAAATTAAAATAAATTGGGTGTAATGAAAAGTTTCGCGTAGAAAGGGGTTTCCCGCAGGGGTCGCAGAGGGGCAGAGGTTGCAGAGGTATGATGGGGTTAAAATAATTTTAAAAAATATATATTTAGCAAGTTGTAACAATCAGGTGTGAATCCATCCGGTTTTCTAAATTGTTCTCTGCCCCTCTGCGACCTCTGCGGGAAACAAACACAATTTCCCGCAGATTTGATAATTTAAGACAAATATTTACCCTCAATTGGCATCCTTCTTCCAAAACCGAAAGCTTTGGGCGAAATGCGTAGAACGGGTGGAAATTGGTAGCGTTTCCATTCGTTGCTGTTTACCATTTTTAGGGTTCTTTTTACGGTAAATTCATCAAAGCCGAGGGCTAAAATGTCTTGGGGACTTTGGTGTAATTCTATATACTGATATAATATTTTATCTAAAATATCATAAGGCGGTAATGTGTCCTGATCTTTTTGTCCATGACGCAATTCGGCACTCGGTGGTTTTGTGATGATATTTTTTGGAATTATTTGTTTATCGCGATTGATATATTTTACTAATTCGTAAACCTCTGTTTTATAGAGATCGGCAAGTACTGCTATTCCTCCGCAAAGGTCTCCGTATAAAGTACCATAACCAACTGCAGCTTCACTTTTATTTGTTGTATTCAATAAAATATAACCGTGTTTATTGCACATGGCCATTAAAGTTAGTCCGCGAATACGTGCCTGAATATTTTCTTCCGTTACATCAAATGCTTTATTTTCAAAAAACGGATTTAATTCCGCATAAATAGTTTCGTAAATATTTTTAATAGGAATGGTTTCATGTTTTATTCCGATATTTTCTGCAAGAGCCAAAGCATCCGTAACGGAATGTCCGGTTGAAAATTGAGAAGGCATTAATATTCCCATTACGTTTTCAGAACCAAGTGCTTCCGCGGCAAGAACGGCTGTAACTGCCGAATCTATTCCACCGCTTAATCCTAGAATTGCTTTTTTAAAGCCTAATTTTTCGAAATAATTTTTAATTCCTGTAATTAATGCGCGATAAATTAAATCTATCTTTTCTTTGGGCTGAACCTTATCTTCTGTTTGTGTATTTGCGGAATTTATTACTTCATCCAGATCAAATATTTTCATCTGCTCCACAAAATAATCCATCTCCTCAAATACAACAGAGTTGGCATTTACAACTATGCTTCCGCCATCAAAAATAAGGTCGGTTTGAGCTCCGCAATGATTTACATAAAAAACAGGAATTTTATATTTAGTTGTGTTAGCTTTCAACGTTTCTATTCTTCCTGCTGCATGATCATAATCAAAAGGAGAAGCAGAAATATTCAACATCACTTCCGGTTTTATTTTATCCTTTATCAAAACATCCATGGGACATGCTTTGTACATTGGATTATCATTTCCAACATTCCAAAGGTCTTCGCAAACAGTAAATGCGATCTTTCTACCTTTAAATTCTATGTTTTGAAATTCAGTGCCTGGTTCGAAATAACGGTATTCATCAAAAATATCATATGTAGGCAATAATGCTTTATTGATGATATGTTTTATTTCTCCCTCATAAATAAAAAATGCAGAATTGTGCAGATCTTTTCCTTCAATTTTAGGATTTCGTGATGGTGATCCAACCACAACTGCAATATTTTTAGTGAGGGGTTTTATTTTTTCAATCACCTCATAACACTTATCAATAAAATCTTCAAAATTTAAAAAATCTCTTGGCGGATAACCACAAACGCAGAGTTCGGGAAATAAAATAATATCACTTCCTTGATTTTCTGCTTTGATGATATAATCAGCGATCTTCTGAAAATTTTCTTCAAAATTTCCAATATGTACATTAATTTGTGCGAGGGCTATTTTCATAAAAAAAGTCACGCTTTTTGGGCGTGACAAATTTAAATCAATTATTTATAATCTGATCAGAATAAAACGCCCAGGCGTATTCCGAATTGTTTAAGTGTTGAGCTATTATCTTCGATATCATCATCAATTACATTTGCGAATCCATTCTGAAAAAATATTCCAGCCATAATAGCGGTATTTTCCGCCATCGAATATTCCAATCCCGCACCTAGTGTTAAACTTACATTAAACATTTGATATTGTGAACCTGATTCATTGTCCGTCTCTCTGAAATTGATATCCTCATACAAAACAGTTCCATCGATGGAATAATTACCCCTTGCTTTGATACAAATTCCCGGGGTTACACCAAATTGTCCGTAGTAACTAATATAATTAATTTCGTTAGTGCGCAATCTCACAGTTAATGGAATTTCAATATATTGCGTTTTAGCATCCCATTCAGAGGTGATGTCTACAGGTCCCACTGTATCTACATAAGTGATACCTGAATTTGCATAGTTGATGATCAAACCTGTTGAAAAAGCATATCTTTCAACACTTCCAATCGTTTGATCGAAAAGTAATCCATATTGGAAGCCAACTTTGGTTCCTATGTTCTCCGATTGGTCTCCTTCAACTCTCAGCCAGTCAAAAACCGGAGAGGCAGTTAGTCCGAAACGAAACTCTTGTGCGCGTACAGTACCAATAACCATACAAAATATTGCAACGGATAATATAATTTTCTTCATACCTTTTTAGTTTTACAGTTGAAAAGCAAAGATATAGTAAACATGTATTACAAACATAAGTCATTTTTCAATAACACATATATTTTTTTTCTGGTAGTTTTTCTGTTTTCTGCCTGCAAAAAAGAAAATAAAAATCCTGATCCGGATATTTCAGATATAATCTCTCCCAATGTGGTGATCATTAGATTGGAAAAATTAATGTCCGCGGCCAACAGCGATAATTATGGGGAAATTTATACACAGATTGAAAAGCAACATCCTGATCTGTTCCGTTCATATTATAAAAATTTCTGGGGATTTACCCCCAATGATAGCTTTCCGATCAATGCTGTTTACGATTCTCTGTTTTCAAATACCGGTGGAAATGAATGGATGAACCGACTTATGGACAGTGTAAATCTGGAATATGAAAATTTGGATGATGTTACAGAAGATCTGAATACAGCATTGACATATTATAAATATTATTTTCCAGACAGTACTTTACCTCAATTTTATACTTATATCGGCCCGTTTGTTTATTGGACTTTATTTGATAGCACTTCGATGGGAATAGAACTTGATATGTATATGGGGGAACACTTTGCCAATTTTGGCAGCTTCGAAAATAATATGCCTCAATATATAATTACCAGATGCGCTGAACCATATATCGTTATTAATATCATGAAGAGTCTTGTTGATGGCGCAATTGCGGACCTCGGTGCCGAAGCAACTATTTTGGATGCTATGTTGGCTCAGGGGAAAATGTTGTATTATCTCGATTGTGTACTTCCTAAGGTGGAAGATTCAATAAAAATGGGGTATACTGAGGAACAAATTATCTGGTGTGCTGAAAATGAAGGGGAAATATGGAAATTTTTGGCGGGACAAGAACTGTTATTTTCAAAGCGGGGAGATGAAAAGAGACGTTATACCGATGAAGCCCCAACTTCTGTCGGGATGCCAGCCGAATCGCCGGGAAGAGCCGCAGTGTGGACCGGATGGCAGATAGTAAGATCATACATGCATGAAAATCCTGATGTTACACTTATGGAATTATTTAATGAAGCTGATGCACTTACGCTGCTTAAAAAATCAGGTTACGAACCGGGAGAGTAAGATCAGTTCATCATAAATGGAGCGATCATCTGAAACTCCGGGATAACTACATCGAAGTGTTTGCCATCAAGTTTTTTGATCATGAGATAGGTTCCTTTCATTTTTCCCATTGGTGCCACAAGATTGCAGCCGGATACGTATTGATGAAATGCACCAGGTACTATAACCGGTGTTTCCCCAACAACACCTTCACCCTCCACTTCACGCCAAACACCAATGCCATCGTAAATATGCCAATGCCTGCGGAGTAATTGGACTGTGTTTTCGCTTTTGTTTTCAATGGTTACACGGTAAGCAAAAACAAACTCTCCATTTTTGGAGTAGTTGTGTTGGAAGAAGGTTTCCACACTCACTTTAACACCCTGAGTAATGCTTGTTACCATATTCTGAGGAATAAGACTGTAAATGTAAGTGATATTTTTACTTACCTATCTACTTTTAACCCATAAAGTTATTCACCAGTTCCTCTGCCTTTTGCAGTGTGTTGTCCAGTTTGTCGTTTATTATGGCAAAATCAAAGCGATGGTGGAAGCTGAGTTCTAAAGTCGCTCTCTCTATTCTTATTTTTAAAGTTTCAGGAGTTTCGGTTGCACGTTTTGTTAATCTTTCTATTAATATTTCAAGCGATGGAGGTTGAATAAAAATAGATAAAGTTTTTTCCGGGAATTTATTTTTCAGACTTAATGCACCTTTTACATCTACATCAAAAATGATATTTTTCCCATCTTTCCACAATCGGTTAAGTTCACTTTCCAATGTTCCATAAAATTTTCCGGGATATACTTCCTCCCATTCCACAAATTCGTATGCTGCAATTTTCGATTTAAATGTATCAGCGGATAAAAAATAATAATCTTTTCCATCCACTTCATTTTCTCTTTTATTTCTTGTTGTTGCCGAAACAGAAAATGCAAGGGAAGGAATTTTATTTAGCAGGTGTTTTACTACAGTGGTTTTTCCTGCGCCGGAAGGTGCTGTAACAATAATCAGTTTACCGGACATTATAAAACATTATTTAGTTGTTCTTTTATCTTTTCCAATTCATCCTTCATTACCACTACTTTGCGCTGCATTTCTGCGTGATAGGCTTTGGATCCAATGGTATTTATTTCTCGATTCATTTCCTGACAAATAAATCCGAGTTTTTTCCCTTTTTCTGTTAGTGATTCATTGATGGTCTGCACAAAATAATTACAATGTGATCGAAGTCTTATCACTTCTTCAGTGATATCCATTTTTTCAAAATAAAAAATCAATTCCTGTTCAAAACGATTGTTGTCAATTTCTTCTTCGGTTACAAAGGACTTTAGATCGTTGAACATTTTAGTGCGCTGTTGTTCCATTCGCGATGGATCCAGCTGTTCAACTTCAATTAGTGCATTTAATATTAATTCCACATGTAACACAAGATCGGTCTCCAGATTTGTACCTTCATCCAATCTGAACTTTTGTAGTTGACTACATACAGTATTTACATGACGAAATAATTCTGTTTGTTGTTCTTCCGATAATGAATCGGTTGATGTTGTGGTTATATTAGGTAATCGAAAAACCAGGTCAAGAATATTCGCATCATTTACCTGGAGGTCGTTAGTGATATTTTTTATTTGATGATAATATTCCTTAACAGCTGTTGCATTGATGTCGCCGGTTTTATCATCTGTTAATTCAAATCCCAGAGTGCAATCGGTCTTGCCTCTTATGATAGTTTTATTCAATATATTGCGGAGCTCTATTTCATATTCCCTAAATAAGGGCGAAAGGCGCAGGTTAAGGTCGAAGGTTTTACTGTTGAGTGTTTTTAATTCGAGAACAATATTTTTGCCGTTAAGGGAAAATGTTTTTCTTCCGTATCCGGTCATTGATAGTATCATAAATAGTATTTGAGTGCAAAAATACGATTATACTGTTGCTTTCAAAGTCTTATTATTCCCAGAAAAACTCACGAATGCAACTCCTGCAAACACTAATAAGGATGAAATGATCTTTGTTGCAGAAATGGTATCTGATTGCATGATCACAGCAATTATGGTTGCAATTACCGGTTGGAGATAAATATATACACTAACTAAAGCCGGGTTTCCGTATTGGAGTCCAAGAATATTAAATAGATAGGCCAGTACTGTTGCACCGAGTATAACAACTACAAGCGACCAAAGTGCAATTGATGGAATTGTTTGCCAGTCGATTGCTAAAAATTCTTGTATCCCGAAAGGAAAAACAAGAAAAAAACCATAAAAGAATATCCATTTAGCAATAGTAAGCGGCGCATATTTTTGCATTAAGGGTTTGGTAATAACTAGAAAAATTGCATATGAAGTGGCATTTAACATGATACAAATGTCTCCTGGAATACTTGAGGGTGAGCTAACATCCTTTGCTCCGGAAGTCATGAGCATTGCTACGCCTATGCCACCGATTATAATTCCCAAGGCTTTAAGAACGGTTATTTTGTCCTTTAATATTATCCATGCCATTACCAAAACGATAATTGGTGTTGTTATCATAATAAGTGCACTGTGAATTTCGGAGGTAAGACTTAATCCCTTAAAAAATAATAACTGATTAATTGCAACACCGAATAATGATGCAAGGAATATTTTCTTTTGATCTTTTTTTTCTACTTTTTCTCTGATGAAAATGGAATGTAAAAGAAAAAATATTACCAATGCACCGGTAACTCTCATTAAAACAATTCCGAACGGAGGAATATGCTCCAAAACAATTTTACCAATAGAATAATTAATTCCATAAATAATATTTGCGGATAAAATAAAGAGATGGGCTTTGAGTGAATTCTTCACAATGCAAAGGTAGGAAGAATTGCCGGTAAGCCTGGAAGAGCGGTGAGAATGCGGGAAGAAAATTGAATTGGAATGAAATGATTCATTACAGCTGTCAAATACTTTTACAACAGGTAATCTTACCGAAACCTTTCCGCACTTCCCGTCTTATCGGCTATTTTTTTTAAAAATCAAGACTTAAAGAAAAATACCATTTCGGATCGCCCAAACTAAAAGACTCAATAGATTGTGCTCGGTCAACGCGAATAAAATATCCGAACAGAGTTGTTCTGATTCCTAATCCCGTTCCCATTACAACCGGATCACGGAAATAATTTACATCTACCGTAATTGGAGGTTGAGATATTACAACGTTGTTGTATGGATTGTCTTCTTCAAAAGGTGAAAGTCCCTGCCATGCAGAACCGATATCATAAAAACCAATGATCTCAAAATTTTTCAAAAATTCTGTTTTTATGGGTTTATTGAAAATATAAGAGAAAATAGGGAAACGCAATTCCGAATTAAATACAGCGTAACTGTTTCCATTTCTGGTGTTTTGATCGTAACCACGTAAGTTAGTTGCCAAGGTTTGAAAAGCATATCCGGCATCCTGATCAATTTCAATATTCTGATTAAAAATAGGTGCTATCCAACTGTCTACACCACCTAAATAATAGATTAATTTTTGTGTGCCGAAGGAAGTTCCTCCTGCAATGCGGTTTGCCCAAATAATTTGACGATGCACTTTCTGATAATGGCGGAAATCGAATCCAATAACTCCCAAATATCCATCGAACAAACTCACCTTTAAGCCCTGTGAAGTATTTACTTCAAATTGTTTGTGCATTTCAAACCATACTTTATAACGCAATCCATTTAAAATATTTATCATAACAGGATAAGTATTGTCATGCACATATTCCAATTTTAAAGAGAGCCAATCTTCCTTGTAATTTGGCAAATTAAGACTGAAGGTGTCGTTACCTAAAAATATTATTTTTTCTCCGCGATAAGATAAACTTCCGCGCACCGATCTTATCACATCAAATGGCCATTTAAGAGAACCTTCCACAATATTTGATTTAATACCTGCATCAACCAAGGGATACCATTGTGGTTGGAATGTATATTGAGCTTTTTCCGTTTGATAATACCAGGTAAGTTTTTTATCAAGTCTGCGTTTCAGATCGGAATAGGATAAATAATATTCGCCACCGGAAAATGATGTTGGAAAACGTATTCCACCTGTAAAACGATAATCTTCAAAAAGATCACTAATGCTTACTGTGAATAATGCACTAAGGTTGGGGGTTGAATAAACTCCTCCCGTAGTATTAAAACTCTCGTATTTATTTACAAATAAACTATTGTCGAGCTGACTGGTAACATATTCGCTGGAAAATTTAATTCTATATGGAATAATTCTTGAAGAACGGAATTTTTTTCCTGTATTAATATTCTGTTGGTCTGGATTATCTGATTGTCCAAGCGAAACTGCATCGGTAATTTCTCCTTCCACTGCATATTCAGGTTCAGGAAAATCACTTTGGAAATACATGCCTTCGTCAATCTCTTTTTTAATGGTATCAGTGCTTGTAATAATAGTTTCCGTTTTTACCTGAGTACTGCTGTCAACAACACTTATCTTGGTAATTACGTCATCATCCTTCTTTTTTAAATTAATGAAATTTCTGAAGGTAGTATTTTTAAGTGTGTTATTTTTTACTTCACTCATGTCGTCAGGAGCATTAGTGAGGTAAAACATATTATTTTTTCCGCGCTGAAAAACATCTACAACTTTACCTGTTTTCCAAATTACATCATGTTCGATAATGTTGCTTGCAAAATTGGTAACCGGAAAAATGTAAGCAGTATCTCTGTAAATATCTGCAAGGGTTACGGAGTCGTATTTAATAAAAGTGGTAAAATCGTTATAATCGTAAACAGGATTTGTTGTAATGGAATCAGGATAATGCACTAAGGTGTCGGTATGGTCATATAAACTGTCCAGATAACCTGCAAACCTGTTTACAATGCCATTCTGATCACTTAAATATGCAAAATGTTTTTCATCGAATTGCAATGGATCTTTTTCACTTATTTTTTTAGAGTGTGTAATTTTTACAAGATCCTTTGCTTTATGATTATAATCGTAATAATAAAGATCCATATTGCCAACAGGTAAAATGGAATCAATGGATTTTGTATTGAAAATTGTATCCTTGTCGCGGTTGGATGCAAAAATAATTCCTTCATAACCATTGTTAAGCTGCACATAACAAGGATTAAGATCATCGTAATAATCATTTGTAAGTTGTTCTACGCGATCGTTGGTGAGATGATACATATAAATATCACTCTGACCGTTATTCATAACGCTCATTACTAAACGGCTACTCATTTTTGCAAATGATACATCCAGAATTTTCTGAAACCTTGTTAGTTCTTTTGTTTCTTTTTTCTTGTCTTCAACGTTGTAAGTAGTGACATAATTTTTATATCGTTTTTCATAAACGATAGCTAATTTTTTTCCGTCGGGACTCCAGCTTAATAGTGGGTTGCTTAGGTCTGTAGCGAGAGTTCTCGTTTTTAATCCACCTCGTTTTACTTTATTCGCCTCTTTAGAACCAATTTCCTGAATATAAACTTTAAATTTTCCGTAATCATCAACTGCGTATGCAATATTTTTTCCGTCGGGGCTTATTGATAACTGATGATAATTAACGTGTTTTTTAGTTTTTCGAGGAATAAGATTTTCGTCGGTAAGCTGATTTTTATCTATAGCTTCTTTTTGATATTTATTTAAAAAATAACTGTACCAATCATCTATAGTGCTATTCACTCCTTCCCCCAAAACAAATAAAAATCCATTTTCAAGTGAACGGTTTATTCGTATGAGATATAACAAATTTGGAATTGTTGCTTCTCCATAATTCTCGGCTATATAATACCATAAAGCATGTCCTGCAAAACGCGCATCTTCTCCGGTGAGTTTATTAAATTTTTTATACTTGCCGCTTAAAATTCCCTCGCGCAATTGATTGTCGAGTTCTGAATTCCATTCTTCACCAATATAGGAAACTAAACCTTCGGTAAACCATTCGGGTAAATTTAGGAGCACTGCATTTTGCACTATCTCCTGTAAATTGCCACCAAATATCATGGAGTTGATCAAAACTTTTCCAACTCCTTCACGAATTTGTTTTCTTAAATGTTGATGGTTGCCATCGAAATAAACAAATATTTTATTTCCAATGATCTTAGTTTCTCCACCAATATTATATTGTTCTTCTTTTCCAACTGCAAAATTGCTTTGATTGTAATCGGAAATATTATTGTAGATAATGATCTCCGGTTTGCCGTTGAGCTTATAATCCAAAAGATCTTCAATTTGAATTAAATCGGCTTCTGCAATTTGTGCTGCAAATTTTCCGAGATTAAGTCCACCCTGATTGAAATACACCAGAAAGTGTTCACCTTCATAAAACTGCCAGGTGAATAATTTGTATTGCACGCGGTTTTGTCCGAACTGAATTTGTGTTCCTTGTCCGAATACCACATTTCCGCAAAGCAGCAATGCAGCAAATACTAGAGTTTTTAAACCTTTTAACGCGTAAACTTTCATCCTTCAATCCTTCACCCTTGCAAAATACGTAGTTTTGCAATAAAGTTCAAGGTTTCAATTAAATTTTACAAAATAACGATATTCTCATGACGCAAATTGTTTCTTTCACCTTTAATCCGTTCTACGAAAATACCTATATTATATACGATGAAACAGGTGATTGTGTTGTGGTAGACCCCGGTTGTTACACAAAAAAGGAACAGTTGGAACTGAGCGCCTTCCTAACAGAACACAAGCTCAAGCCGGTCTACCTTCTCAATACCCATTGTCATATCGATCATGTTTTAGGCAACAAATATGTTGCCGATACTTATAATCTGCCATTTTTAATGCCGGAAGGGGAACAAAGTGTGTTAGATGAGGTAGTAAATTATGCTCCCTCTATGGGAATCAACTACCAAAAGTCGCCGGATCCCGAAAGTTTTTTGAAGGAAGGATCAGATATAATATTTGGGAATACAGTTTTGAAGGTAATTTCAGCACCCGGCCATTCTCCTGATTCTGTCTGTTTTTACTGCGAAAAAGATAAATTCGTAGCCAGCGGAGATGTGCTTTTTTTCAATTCTATAGGTAGAACAGACCTCCCCGGAGGAAATTATACCATTCTGATGGAATCCATTAAAAATAAACTGATGCCTTTACCCGATGAAGTGAAGGTTTATGCCGGACATATGCAATCAACCACCATCGGAAGGGAGCGAAAAATGAATCCGTTTTTGAATGAATAAATTAGGTTAAATTACATGACTGGAACAGTCATTGCGAGGAATTGCGCAGCAATTCCGAGGCAATCACCCCATGTTAGCAGTGCCATTAACATAAACTACAACTTAACAATTTTCTGAGTAAAACACCCTTTTGCGGTAGTTAACTGAATGAAATAATTTCCTGAAGGGAAATCACTAATATTTATAGTATTAATTTCATCAAATTCTTTAATTTTTCTTCCATCCATAGAAAACAAAGAAATTGAATAATCGCCTTGTATATTTTTGATCTCGATATTTAATTCATTAATTAGTGGATTTGGGAAAGCAGAAAAGGTAGAAATAGGATTGTTTGTTTCGGAAATATCTGTAATTACAATTGGATCATATATAAATGAATTTGTATTAGAAGGCGTTATCCAATATACTAATAAACTTCTATAAGTTAACGGCGACATAATATGATAATATTCCTGGGTTACAATTGCATCAGTAGTTTCTTTAACATATATCAATGTCATATCAGTATAGATTCCATCGGCTGTTATTAAAGTTCCATATCCGAGATATTCCCGAAGTGAAACAGATTCCGGATATCCAACATATTGATATGTATCAGTTTTGGAATTTAAATAATCAAATGGAAGATCATAATAAGTGGAAGGATTGCTCAATATTGTGGATGTGCCGCCGGAATTTCTTCCTAGCAGTGTATATTCGTCTTCATCAAATTTGTAATAATTTATAAATGTTTCAGAGAGTTTTAGTTTGAGGGTTGCGTCAGGGAAATCTGCATCAAAATCTGTGGTTTCTGCAACTTCAAAATAAATCGGACCTGATTCTGTAAAATTAAAAGTTGAATAATCCCAAATTTTATTTTCCCCTGATTCCGGTAAAGGTATTGCTTCATCAAAGTCGTACTTGATCAAATTAACCGGGGAAACAAAATCGGAAACAAATTCCAATTGAGGCTGACCTTTTAGTGATATTGAGATCAATAATAAAATTGAAAATGCAATAGTTTTCATAAGTAATTTTTTTATGATTAATTCAAATTAAAAATTAACATCCACTTGTTTAATAAAAGTGATACTTTTTGCAATATCCTCATGCAAATACCTATCAAAATCATTAAAGGAAACTACCTTTCTATATTCCTCAAATAATTTTTCAATAGTTGGAGATGATTTCGCAGGTCTTCTGAATTCGAATGCCTGCGCTGCTGTCAGCAATTCTATAGCCAGAATTTTTTCCAGATTTTCTGCAACGCGTAAACATTTGGTTGCTGCATTGGCTCCCATGCTCACATGATCTTCCTGTTCGTTGCAGCTGGAGATGGAATCGACACTTGCTGGGGTGCATAATTGTTTATTTTGTGATACTATACTTGCGGCAACATATTGAGGTATCATCAGACCGGAATTTAATCCTGGATTATTAGTGAGAAATTCGGGTAATTTTCTTGCGCCGGATAATAAACGATATATTCTTCTTTCAGAAATATTTCCCAATTCACTTAATGCGATCGCTAAAAAATCTAAACTTAACGCAAGTGGCTCGCCGTGAAAATTTCCGCCGCTTAAAATGGTATCATCTTCTGCAAATACGTTCGGATTATCTGTAACTCCGTTTATTTCTCTTGTCACAATCTCTTTTACATATTCAATCACATCATTGCATGCTCCATGAACTTGAGGTATACATCGGAATGAATAAGGATCCTGCACTTGTTCTTTTTGTGAGAAAAAGGTTTCACTACCATTTAAAATATTCAGAATATTTTCTGCCGTTTTTATTTGTCCATTTTGATTTCTTATTTTATGAATGCGTGCATCAAATGGTTCTGCCTTGCAATCCCATGCTTCTAAACTTAAACATGCTATAAGATCGGATAATTTTGAAATGCGGTCCGCCATCATCAGACATTTAACAGCATGTGCACTCATAAATTGTGTGCCGTTCAATAATGCCAAACCTTCCTTGGACCCTAAACGGATTGCAGATAAATTAAAATCATCCAACACAGCTTTTGCATTTTTAATTTGTCCATCGTGTATCATTTCACCTTCGCCAATTAAAGCCATACTCATGTGCGATAAAGGGCAAAGATCTCCGCTTGCACCAAGAGAACCCTGCTCATAAATAACAGGTAAAATATCCATATTAAAAAAATCGATCAGGCGCCAAACAGTTTCAACACTTACTCCTGAATTTCCATAACTGAGGGATTGCACTTTTAATAATAATAAAATTTTATTTACTTCAACGTCAATTATATCTCCAACTCCGCATGCGTGACTTCTGATGAGATTATATTGTAACTGTTCAATATCATAGTCAGAAATTTTTACTTTGCACAGCGATCCGAAACCGGTATTTACCCCGTAAACAGGTTCTTCGCGTTCCTGTAATTTTTTGTCTAGGTAGGTACGGCATTTTTGGATAACATTTCTCACATCATCCGATAAAGCCAATTTTGTTTTTTGGTGGAGGATGTTGCTGATCGTTTCAATGGTCAATTTTTCGGATCCGATATGATAAGTGTCCATATTTTAATGTTTCGCCGACAAAAATAAAATTAAATTTGCAGGATGCAGGATATTATGACCTTTAATGGGATAAACAAAAGTTTCGGGGAGGTTCAGGCGTTGAAGGACATTAGTTTTTCCATACCTGCTAATTCCATTTTTGGGTTATTGGGACCTAATGGAGCCGGAAAAACCACTTTGATTCGCATTATTACTAAAATATTTGCTGCCGATTCAGGCCGAATTCTCTTTGCCGGAGAAAATATGAATGGAGGAGATTATTCCAATATAGGATATATGCCGGAAGAAAAAGGCATGTATAAAAAGATGAAAGTGGGCGAACACCTTATTTATTTAGGAAGATTAAAGGGTTTGTCAAAGGTAAAAGCAAAAGAACGATCTGAATTTTGGCTCAATAAACTAAATGCTGCTGATTGGTGGAATAAAAAACTAGAAGATCTCTCGAAAGGTATGCAGCAGAAAACGCAATTTATTGCCACTGTTCTACACGAACCTAAATTGCTGATACTGGATGAACCTTTTTCCGGTTTGGATCCGGTGAATGCAGAATTGATAAAAAATGAAATTTATAATCTGCATAAACAGGGAGTAACCATTATTTTTTCCACGCACAGAATGGAACAAGTAGAAGAAATTTGTAAGAATATTGTGCTGATAAATAAGGGAAACAAAGTTATTGACGGAGAGGTGAGCAGTATTAAAAATCGTTTTAAAGAAAATAAATACAAAATTGGATTTACGGGAGATCCGATCCTAAATATTAACGAAACCTTTGAAATTTTAGCCAGAGATGAAAATTCGATGGTAGTTAAATTAAAAGACGATACCAGTAGAAATAGTTTGTTGCAAAATTTTATCCAACAAAATGTAGAAATTAATTTGTTTCAGGAGATATTGCCTTCTCTGAATGAAATTTTTATTCACCTTGTAAATGATGCTAACCGTGCGTAAAACCTGGCTGATCATAAGTCGTGAATATATTACGAGGGTTCGTAAGAAGTCCTTTATCATTTTTACCTTGTTGGGACCTCTTTTATTTCTTGGAATAAGTATTTTACCCATAATTATTGCATCTGCAAATAAAGGTTCCCAAAAAATATTGGTAAAGGATGATTCCGGTTTAATTACTGCATTACCCGATACTGCCGGATTGTATTTTAATTTTAAACACAATACCCAACCGCTGGCAGAATTAAAAACAAAATTTTCTAAGTTAGGTGATGGATATGATGCTTTGCTTTATATTCCGATGATGCAGCCTGATGCACCTTATGGTATAGAAATTTACAGCAACGATCAGATGAGTTTGACAACACGAATATATATTGAAAGTATAATTGCGGACAAACTTGAAGAAATTAATTTAAAGAATCAGAACCTGAGCAAACAGCAAATATTAAAATTGCGGCCAAAGGTTACCATTGACGATAAGGTTACTTCAGGGGAAAAACAAAAGGAAGGAGATGCAGTGGTAGCAAGTATATTCGGCTATGCAATGGGATTTATCATTTATATTGTTTTGTTGATCTATGGCACCATGGTAATGCGTGGAGTAATGGAAGAAAAAACATCCCGTATCATAGAAGTAATTATAAGCAGTGTTAAACCCTTTCAATTAATGATGGGAAAAATATTGGGTATAGGTTTGGTGGGATTAACCCAATTTGTTGCGTGGGGATTTTTGATCACCATATTAAATATAATTTTGGGAGGAGTTTTCGGAAGTCAACTCACAGAAATGCAGAATGTTTCTGCTGCTCAGGGTGGTGATGCAGATATGTTAGTGATTACACAAGCCTATGAAAGTTTGAGTGCGCACCCCATTTATTATTATTTGTTGATTTTCCTTACCTATTTTTTGGGAGGATATTTTATTTATGCTGCATTATTTGCCGCAATAGGTTCACTAGCAGGAGATGATGATACCGATGTGCAGATGTATGCTATGCCGGTCACCTTTTTAATTCTCGCTTCCATATTTATAATGATGAGTGTGGTGCAACAACCGCATACTCCACTTGCATTTTGGGCGTCTATTATTCCATTCACTTCTCCTGTGGTTATGCCTGCATTAGTGCCATTTGGAGTTCCCACATGGCAACTACTTATATCAATAGGAACATTAATTGGAGGATTTATTTTCACCACCTTTATTGCGTCCCGAATTTACCGGACAGGAATATTGATGTATGGAAAGAAAATTAAATTCAGGGAGGTGGTAAAGTGGATGTTTTATAAGGGATGATCAATACAAAAATAAAAGCCCCCGTAGGAGCTTTTATTATATATATATCAAGCATTCAAAATACTACCGGAATTATTTATCCGGTTAATTATTACTTATTATCATCTTTCACTTTCACATCTATTTTATTATCGCCATCTTCCACTTTGATACTTCCACCTTTTTTATCGAGGTCAATTTCAACATTGGAACCTTCTTTTGATTCAACATCTACTTTGCCTTTTTCGCCGCCCTCAATAATAATAGTAGTTCCATTATCATCTGTTGGGGTGGTAGTCTGCACTTCTGTTTCAACAGGTTCATCGGCTTTATTGCCACATGCTGCAAAAGTTACCAGAGTTATTGCTAGAATTAAAATTCGAAAATTACTTAACATTATTTTTGGGTTTAGTTAGGTGATGATAGTTCAAATATCATGCGCAAAAGTTAACTTGGTAGAAAGTGAGTGTTTATAAGGGTTTTATCGAAAGAAGAAAAGATGGTATGGGAAAAAGATTCTATAAATTCCTTAAAATTGTAGCAGAATGTGAAAGAAATTCCCCATTAAAGGAATAAAATACCTATTATCTAAGAATCAGCAATCTGTCCGCATCCAACCTCAACATAATAAATATCAATATTGAAAATGCTAAAACGGAAGATCCGCCATAAGATATAAAAGGAAGAGGAATTCCAATTACAGGAATTAATCCAATCGTCATCCCGACATTTATCATGATCTGTAAAAAGAAGAAACTTGCAACACAATAGGCATACACCCGGGAGAAGGGTGAACGCTGTCGTTCTGCGATAAATATTATCCTCAAAATAAAAACCAGATAAACAATGAGGAAAATAAAGGTGCCTATGAAACCGAATTCTTCTCCTATGGTGCAGAAAATAAAATCAGTGCTTTGTTCGGGTACCTGTTCTGATTGAGTGAGTGTGCCCTCCAGATAACCTTTACCCGCAATTCCGCCGGAACCGATGGTCATTTTACTTTGGGTGATATTGAAGGTGAGGTCACTATCATCGTCAATTACACCTACTGTTACTAAAACACGTTCAGCCTGATAATCTTTTAAAACTTTTGTCATGATATAATCGGAACCATAGGTTACAAATGCTCCAATTAAAAGGTAAACAATAATTGCCGGCCAAACAGGATGATTTTTTTGTTTGCGCACAACCAGGTAAGAAAAAACCAAGATTGCCAAACCTGCTATACTTCCTATTATTCTAAATTCAAGGTTCTGTAAAGCAATTACCAAAATAACAACTGCGATAATAAATAAACTGATAAATAAGATACCTTTTGCTTTTTCTTTTCGGATAAGCCGCATTGTGTTGGATAAAACATATCCTATTATTATGAGCGATAAGGCATAAATTATAATTACGTGATCATACAATAATGAAAACACAAAGGCGAGCATAATTGCAACAACCAATATTACCTCATTTATTTTAAATCCTTCTCGGTAAACAACAATTACTAAACTAGCATAAACCAATGCGGAACCAAGATCACTTTGCATAATAATAATTCCCATGGGCACTCCCAGAATTAAATAAGCAATAATTTTATTTTTAAAATTTCGCGGTTGTCCCACTATCATACTTAAAAATTTGGCAAGCATAAGTGCTGTTGCAGTTTTGCCAAATTCTGCAGGTTGAAACTGAAAGGAACCAACCTGTAGCCAGCTTCTTGCACCATTTATATCTTCTGCCACAAAATAAGTAAGCACGAGAACGGCCAACATTATTCCATAAAAAATAAAAGCGAATTTTGTAAAAAAAGTACTGTCGAAGGTGAGTATGCTAAATCCAACAATTAAGGAAATAAACATCCAGATCATTTGTTTGCCGTGTGTTTGCGAAAAATTAAAAAAGCGACTTACATCGGGATCATAACTCACAGCGAATACCGTTAATAAACCAAAAACCAATAATGCAAAGTACAGCCCGAGAGCGAGCTTGTCAACATTTTGCATGATTGAATTCTTCTCTCTCATTTCTTATTTGGCAAAACTGCAGCTTGAATTAAATTTTTAGTTTTTGCAGAATCAGCCGGAGTTTCTGTTTCCGGTTTTGGTTTTTGTATCAGGTCGGCATCGAACATACGTTTTTCTAAAGCCTTTCTTTTTTCACTGATCTCACCATTCAAATATTTTTCAATAACAAGGCTTGCAATTGGTGCAGCAAAGCTTGCTCCCCAGCCTGCATTCTCCACTATAATTGCAACGGTTATTTTCGCATTTTCCTGCGGTGCATAACAACTGAACCAACTGTGACTTTTACCATGTGGATTTTCGGCAGTTCCTGTTTTTCCGCAAACCTGAATAGAATCAATATGCGCAATTCTGGCAGTTCCATAATTTACAGCACCTGCCATTCCTCTTTGAATATATGGAAATATGGAATCGTGAATACCGGTTTCATGTTTTACTTTAAATTCCTGCAAAATGGAATCTACACCTTCTGCATATTTTAAAACGTGCGGAGTATAAAAAAATCCGCTGTTTGCAATTACAGCCATAGAATTGGATGATTGCAAAGGCGTAACAATAAGTTGATCCTGACCAATTCCAAGCGTTACACAATTGGAAGCTTTCCAACTTCCTTTACCATATATTTTATCATAATCTTCCGGATCGGGAACATTGCCATTTCTTTCATTTGGCAGATCTATTCCTGTGCGTGTTCCAATTCCCCACAAAGCGAGATGTTCATTAAAATCGCGCAAACCATCTGTTGGAGTTGCGTGATTGTGTTCCATAAAATATTTAAAGGTGTAACAGAAATAGGCATTGCAGGAATGTCCGATCCCTATTTCTACATTTCCTGCGTATGGGTGGTTGTGGCAGTCAACAGTATGGCCACCCATGGCATAACCACCGTTACAACCATAACCATCTGAGGAGGATAAACTCCCGATATCCATTGAAATTGCGGCCATTACCGGTTTGAAAGTGGAACCAGGAGGGTAATATCCGCTTAAAGCCCGATTATTTAGCGGACGTTCCTCATCCATTACCAGTTTTGCAAAATTTTTGGTGCGCAAACTTCCCACCAAAAGGTTAGGATCATAATTAGGTGAACTTACAATGGCAAGAATTTCACCTGTTGCAGGTTCAATAGCAACCAAAGCTCCTCTTTTATTTTGTAGCAGTTGTTCTGCATAAGCCTGTAATTCAATATCAATTGTTAGCGTCAGATTTTTCCCTGCGATTGGAGCAATATCTTCACTTCCATCATTTAATGGACCAACTTCGCGGCCAAAACGATCTATCACAATATTTTTATATCCCTTTTGTCCACGCAAAAGGTTTTCATAACTTTTTTCCACTCCGCTTTTTCCGATCACATCCGCGTTTCGATAATATCCTCCTGATTTTTTAATATCGTTGGAATCCACTTCGGCAACATAACCTAATAAATGCGCGGCTGCCGGGTATGCATATTTTCTCACCGGGCTAATTGCCGTATAAAATCCTTTGAATTCATATAAATATTCTTCTATCCTTCCAAATTCATTTGCAGATATCTGTGATAAAAAAACACTTTCTCTCATACGGGAATAGGATCTTGCCTCATTCATTTTTTTAATGAAAAAGGCCCTATCTATCCCAACTATCTCACAAAAACGTGTGGTATCAATATTCTTCACCTGCGAAGGAACCACCATGAGTTTATAACTGGGTTCATTATATACTATGAGTTTGCCGTTGCGATCGAATATTTGTCCGCGGTCGGGGTCCACCTGTTCTTTGCGAATTCCTCTGTCATCGGCAATTTGTTTATAGGTATCGTCAATGATCTGCAAATAAAAAAGGCGAATAAAAAAAATGATGAAAATGGACACTATCATACCCTGAATGATATAACTGCGGGGTTTTAAATTTTCAATGACTGCCATTTATGTAACCTGAAAAATGAAGAATTATATAATATGCAAATTTCGAAAATGTTTTTGCAATTAAGTACAGTTTGATGCAATAAAGGCAATAATTATTTTCTGACTTTTCTTTTTGAAAATAAGAATGCAAAAATGATAATGAGTAAAGTGGAAATTGCTGTGCTTAAAATTATTTTTAATAAGAGATATCCTATATCATTCATCCAAAATACCTGGAGTAAAAAATAAATGCTGTGATGAATAAATATAATAGTAAGTGCAAAGAGAGAAAACCATACAACACCAAGCTCTGAAAGTGAAGGGGATGTTACATTTTCGTAGCCTGTAATTGGAGTATAAAACTTTATAAGTGAAGGTCTTATATAAGCTATGAATACACAAGCTGCAGCGTGCATACCACCTGTTACCATAAAAAGATCAATGGATAATCCCGCAAAAAAAGCCAATGGTAACAACAACCATTTTGGTGTTTCAAAAGGGAGTAAAATAATGAACATGGGATAAATATATGGATGAATATAGGTGCTCACATTCAGCTTATTGAGTACCAATACCTGAAAGAGGATCAGGAATGCTAATCCAAGGAAACGCAATATCCAATTAATTATCTGCATTTATCACTTCATTTTCAAGGGATTCTCTTTCCTCCCGCATTATTTCATTTACAACATACACATATTTAAGTGCATTAAAATTTGTAGCGAGTTTTACATCTAATCTGTAATAATTTGAACCGGGATCCTTACCAAATTCCTCTAATGTACCAACCATTAAATTTGGAGGAAAAGAACCCTGTTTTACTTCAATGGAGCCCTCTACTGTTACTATAGCATCACCCTTCATTAATTGCCCGGGCTCTGAAACTTCCACTATACTAATATGTGTCGGCGATTTCCCTTCCCACATTAATCTTCCCGAGGCATTATTTTTTTTCACTGCTACTCTGCTTCGGAACTGGGTATGTAATACACTCATCACAACGCTGTAGTTTGGAGATACTTTAACTACTCTTCCCACGATGCCGCTGGAGGTTATTACTCCCATTTCTTCCCTTATTCCATGGTTTGAGCCTTTGTTTAGCGTAATAAAGTTATTAGGTTCTGATATAGAGTTGCCTATCACTTCAGCAGGTATATAAGAATATAATTGTTTACCCAAAGAATCGTTTACAGCATATACAGAAGAGGTATCTGTTTTGTTAGATTCTGCCAATTGTGCCCTCAGGCGGCCATTTTCTATCAATAAGCTGTCGTTTACCTCACGCAATGCAAAATAATCCTCAAAATTACCATAGGTATCCAGCACATTTCCGGTAATTCCATTAGCAGAGTTGATAAAGAAGGTGCGATGGTAATTATTGTAAGTGAAAACAAAATATAAAGAAATGAGCTCCAACAGTAAAAATAAAAATACTGTATAGTGTCGTATGATGAATAAAAAGAAGCTTCGCATTATTCATCCATAAAATTAGTTCATAAGTAAAGCAGCATATTGTTCACGGTTCTTCAATGCAATTCCGGTACCGCGTACAACTGCCTTTAAAGGATCATCGGCAACATGCACTGCGAGTTTGGTTTTTAAACTGATTCGTTTATCCAACCCTCTTAATAGTGCTCCGCCACCGGTCAAATAAATTCCATTGCGCTGAATATCACTCGCCAGTTCGGGAGGAGTTGTTTCAAGTGCTTTTAAAATAGCTTCCTCTATTTTAGAGATGGATTTATCTAAGGAATGTGATATTTCAGAATAGGTAACCACAAGTTGTTTAGGTATTCCCGTCATAAGGTCACGACCACTCACCTGATAATCTTCGGGTGCTTCATCCAACTCCGGAAGTGCGGAACCTACATTTATTTTGATCGCCTCAGCCGTGCGTTCCCCAATCAATAGGTTGTGCTGGCGACGCATATAATCTACAATATCAGCGGTAAACTCATCACCCGCAACGCGAATTGACTGGTCGCAAACAATTCCAGAAAGTGCAACAACGGCAATTTCCGTAGTTCCTCCCCCAATATCAATTATCATGTTGCCAATCGGTTCCTGAACATCCAAACCTATACCAAGTGCTGCTGCCATTGGCTCGTGAATGAGCCAGGCTTCACGGGCGCCGGCTTGTTCGGCACTGTCTTTTACAGCGCGTTTTTCCACTTCGGTGATACCGGAGGGAATACAGATCACCATGATCAAGGATGGTTTGAACAATCGGTTTTTAGGAAATATCATGCTTATCATGCCTCTTATCATGGCTTCGGCAGCCTGAAAGTCAGCAATAACGCCATCTCGCAAAGGACGGATCGTCTTTATATTGTCGTGGGTCTTCTCATGCATTTGCATTGCGCGTTTGCCTACCGCAATTACTTTTTCTGTTTTCCGGTCTATTGCAACTATCGACGGCTCATCTACCATTACCTTGTCATGTGCGATAATGAGTGTGTTTGCTGTGCCGAGATCGATTGCAATTTCCTGTGTGAGAAAGTTGAATATACCCATGTTCGTTTCTTAAAATATCTATAAAGATGCAAAATTAAAGTTTGTTATTTACATGAGAGGATATAAACAACATTTTGTTTAAAGAATTGTAAAATATATTTATGTTGGGTAATAACGATCAGTTTTAAAAACAAATTGATCTATGAATAGCAACATAAATAAACATACTGATTAATAAAATTAAAATTGATAGAGATATAAAAATAGGATATTTATCAATCGATTAGAATTAATTATGAATATTGAATTTATAATCCGGTAAGAAGGAGATAAAATTTAGGATAAAATCACATTGATTCTTCCTCAATGTTTAAAATGTCTTAACCCATTTAATACCATTGCTACACCATTGGCATTACAGTAATCAATGGAGTCCTGGTCGCGAATGCTCCCACCAGGCTGAATAACGGCTGAAATGCCCGCCTCATGGGCAATTTGGACGCAGTCGGGGAAGGGGAAAAAGGCCTCACTTGCCATAACAGCGCCGGTAATATCGAAGCCAAAATTTTTTGCTTTTGTGATCGCCTGATTAAGTGAATCAACCCTGGAAGTCTGCCCGGTTCCGCAACCAATTAATTGGTTGTTTTTAACCAGTGCAATACCGTTTGATTTTAAATGTTTAACTGCCTTTTCTGCAAACAGAAGGTCGTTAATTTGTCGAACATCTGGTTTTATTTCCGTTACATATTGGAGTTCTTCGGTTACTTTCCTGTTTCTGTCTTGCACCAAAATGCCATTCAACATGCTTTTATATTGTTGCGAAGGGAAGGAAAATAATTTTTGAGTTAAGAGTATGCGGTTCTTTTTGGTTTGTAAAACAACTAATGCTTCGGATTCATAATCCGGGGCAATGAGCACTTCAAAAAATAATTGATTGATCTTATAGGCAGTATTGAGATCAACTTTCGAATTGCATATCAAAACTCCACCAAAAGCAGAAACCGGATCCGCCTCCAAAGCCAATTCCCAGGCTTCCTCCAAAGTGGCAGCAGTAGCCAATCCGCAGGCATTGGTATGTTTTATGATGGCAAAAGTGCTCAAACCGCGTTTTTTAACCTCTTCAAATTCCTCCATCAGAAAGATGCAACTTTCTATATCAACAAGATTATTATACGAAATTTCTTTTCCGTGTAACTTATCAAATACATCCGTTAACTTGCCATAAAAGGCTGCGTCCTGATGTGGATTCTCTCCGTAACGCATACCAACTTTTGGCGTATACCGAATTCCGAAATTTTCCGCATTATTAAAATAGCTGTAAATGGCATTGTCATAATCGGAAGTAACTTCAAATGCTTTTTTTGCAAAGTGTTTTCGCTGTCCAAATTGAGTTATTCCTTTTTGTTCAGATAAAATTTCCAGACAATCGTCATAATCATCTTTGGATGCGATGATCATTACATCTTTAAAATTTTTTGCAGCGGCGCGAATAAGAGAAACACCTCCAATATCAATTTTTTCAATGATCTCAGATTCATCATCACTTTTTTGCAGGGTTTCTTCAAAAGGATATAGATCCACAATTACCAGGTCAATGGTCGGGATATCATATTGTGCAAGTTGCTGCAGATGTTCTTCCTCCTCACGACGAGCTAAAATCCCTCCAAAAACCTTTGGGTGCAAGGTTTTTACTCTTCCACCCAATATGCTTGGATAATCTGTAAGGTCTTCCACAGCTTTTACAGATATGCCCATTTCCTCGATAAATGTTCTGGTTCCGCCGGTGGAATAAATAGTAACACCCAGTTCGTTTAGTTTTTTAACGATGATGTTTAACTTGTCTTTATAATAAACGGAAATTAAAGCGGATCTGATCTGAACAGGAAATTGCATATACGAGTTTTGAAAACGAAAAGACAAAGTTACCGGCTTGAAAGCAAATTTTGTTCTTTGAAAGGTGTGATACTTATTTTAGAGCGGAATTACTTTTTACTTAACAACAATTTTTCCACCACCCTCGGAAGGAAATAATATTCGAGATTACGCACTTTTTGTTCAATGGTTATAATGGTATCCCCCGGTGAAATTTCAACTGATTTCTGAAAAATAATTTTGCCATTATCATACACTTCATCCACCTCGTGAATAGTTATACCTGTCTCTTTTTCTTGGTTTTCTAAAACGGTTTTATGGATGTTTTTTCCATACATGCCTTTGCCTCCGTATTTCGGCAATAATGCAGGATGTATATTGATGATCTTATGTGGGTAAACATTTATCAATTCCGTTGGTATCAACGCTAAATAACCTGCCAGCAAAATCAGGTCAATTTCGAAATGAAGTAGCTCCTGAATTATTTTTTCAACATTCTCCCAATCTTTTTTCTCATAAATTTTATGGGGGATATTATTTTTTTCTGCAATGGAAATTACTCCTGCTTCTTTTTTGTTGGATACAATTAATTGTACTTTGATATTTGATTTTCCCTCGAAATATCGAATACAATTTTCGGCATTCGTACCTGCACCGGAAGCAAAAATCGCGATCTTTTTAATTATAGTTTCCTTCTGTTCAGAGTCCGAATTCATCAACTAATATTTTTTGAAAAAGATCCTGCATATTTAATAGACCATCCAACTTGTTTAATTCCAAAGTGGAGATCACAAAATTAGTATTTCCTGCAAAGTCCGACTTTTTTGCGATCACAATGGAAGCTCCTGTCCAGGGAGTTAATGATAATGTAATATTATCCTTTGCCGTAAGCTCCGCTTCGTATAAAGGTGTCGCACCTATTTGCAAAATAATTGGTTTAACAACACCTACAATTGCTGTCCCCTGAAGGATAGGATATTCCATATAAGTCGGATTTAACTGTGCTCCAAGATCCAGTATCAGCGTGGTGTCTACTGGATTTACCAATTCTGCAATGGGAGTAAAATCAAGAAAATTACTGAGTGGATCAAAGGAAGAAGAAATGTAAACACTCATCATCATTTTTCCTCCGGAATTAAAAAACGCTTCTGTTGTTTTTTGTGCAAGTGAAAAAGAATTATCAGCATTATTGCTAAACCATATTATCACCTCAAAAAGATCAAATACTTTACCCTGTGTAATATTATCTGCCGATTGTTGTGTGTAGTTTCCAGCTATTTGTTCGAATATTTGAGTGGTATCAAAAATAGTAATTCCGCTGGCTATTAAGTTATTTGCATAAAAGGTTTCATTTGTTGTTGTGGTATATCCATTTACCATTAGAACGCTGCTGTTAACTTTTTTTACATACACAGAATCGGAAACTGCAAAAGCGCTTTTTGCTTCACTCTGGTCAACCGATCTTATGTATAATTTATTCCATGCATTTGCATTTAATCCTTCAATTGTAACTGCATTTGGTGTTGTTGCGGCATTCTGATAAACATCACAAATTAATTCTGTTATCATAGGGTCCTGCGCTTCAAAAATTGCACTGGTAACGGTTTTATCTAAAACATAAGGTACGTTTAATGTATCATTAAAAAAAACTTCAAATCGCAATAAGTTATCTGTTCCATCCGGGTCGATTCCCTCCCAATAAAATTTTAAAACAGGAAAGGTTTTTATCGGTGTATTGATGCCTTTAATAATCGTTATAGTTGGTGGCGAATTTTTAACAGGTATGGTGAGTTTTGCAGGTGTTGGATCCTTATCCCCTGCATTGTCGATCGAACGAATATGAAATACATAATCAGCTGAATCGGCCCCAGCGGGAGGTGCTAGTATAAAGGTGCTGTCTTGCAATGTCGTATAGGTCCAGATGGTTGAAGGTGATATAAGCGCCTCAAAAGTGAATTCATAACCTGTTACAAAACCATCAGCATCATCTCCCCACCAGCGCAGATCCACCTCGCTTTCGAGCCGGTTATCGCCAAAACGGATGATGGTATCGGCAACGGTATGTGTTTCCGGGGCTTGGTTTGCGGTTATAATTCCCTCAAGTTCTCTATTGCAGGAAACCCAGAAGAAGGCGCATATAACAAGTAGGGAAAAGAATATTTTATTACCGCTTCGCATATTGTCGGCGAAGATAAGGCTTCTGGTCAAACACTTATATTTGCAGAATATAAATTAATATGTCAAAAAAGAGCTACTTCATACACGAAACGGCAGTGGTAGATAATAGTGCCCGAATAGGTAATGGCAGCAAGGTGTGGCATTTTTCGCATTTGATGCCAAATTGCATCATTGGTGAAAATTGTTCACTGGGACAAAATGTATTTGTAGCCTCTCATGTTGTACTGGGAAATAATGTGAAGGTCCAAAATAATGTATCTATTTATGAAGGGGTTGTTTGTGAGGATGATGTTTTTCTTGGACCATCAATGGTGTTTACCAATGTGATTAATCCCAGAAGTGCTGTTATCAGAAAAAATGAGTTTAAAAAAACGCTGGTAAAAAAAGGTGCAACCATTGGCGCAAATGCAACAATTTTATGCGGAATTGAAATAGGAGAGTTTGCATTTATCGGAGCTGGTGCTGTGGTCACTAAAAATATTAATGCCTATGCACTTGTAATCGGAAATCCGGCAAAACAAACAGGCTGGATGAGCGAAGCAGGTCACAAACTGGAATTTAATTCTGCAAGAATGGCCACATGTTTTGAATCAAATCAACAATATAAACTGGAAAAAGGAGCAGTGACAAAAATTTAATTGTTCAGTAATGGGTAAAGTAAAATTTGCAGTTGTAGGTTGTGGTCATATTGGTAAACGGCATATTGAAATGATACTGCGCAACCGGGAAGCTGAACTAGTTGCTGTTTGTGATATTTTACCGG
>JAYSYX010000114.1:0-4688 GCA_043727235.1 Bacteroidota bacterium | reverse complement strand
TGAAGCTACGGCGGACAAGTGAGTATTGAGTAGATCTTAGTTAGCCGTTAGTTTAATCTCCTGACTAATGACTATTGACTCCATTTAATCCCTCCTTTTTTTCTATAACCTTTCAGCCGATCACGATTATCATGGTGTAATAAATCTATCTTCCCAAGACTAACTCCTTCGCGCAGCTTCCCATAGAATCTTCGTGGCCTCGCCATCCGTTATACAGAACACAAATTAATGGGAAAATGCAACACGCAACAAGGCTTGACAATTGGTGAAAAGCGAGAATGCTCAGGGCGATACTTTAATTATGGATCATAAAATGAGTAATGAGTTATGAGTAATGAGCTTACTATTCGTTAACCGAAAATATAATCTCCCGACTAATGACCATTGACTTCTATTTAATACCTTCTTTTCTAATTCCATAATCTTTTTTCCGATCACGATCATCATGGTGTAATAAATCTATCTTCCCAAGACTAACTACTTCGTGTACCTTTGCGCATTTAGAATCTTCGTGGCCTCGCCATCCGCAATACAGAACACAAATTAATTGGAAAATGCAACACGCATCATGGCTAGACAATTGGTGAATAGCAAGAATGGTCCGATTTAACCGAAAATTTCACACCACCCGTACGCCGTGGTTGTGTGTCTTTCAATAACCACTGGAGGAAAAATGTGAGTCCTGTAGGGACGAAATATCGGTAGCAAAAAACCCAAGCGTATAACCTAAGTCCCGTTAGGGACGAAATATAAAAAATGTTCAACCGGAGGAAGATCTTGAAATTTAAGAAATGGTAAATCAGGACATCCAATCTAACCTTTTTTAGTTATATTGCATCATTGAAAATTAGATTATTTCCAAAACATTTTAACATGCCGTCCCTACAGGACTAGTGTATTTTTGTTATATATTAGCTACCGATATGCCGTCCCGCTGGGACTAATTTAAATTTTTATCCTTTTTAATCCGCCCAATCGCGTCATCCGCGCCTGCTGACCGCGTCAGGCAGGTTCCCCCTTTTTTTTTATCCGTTTAAATCCGCCAATTCAGCGTCATCCGTGTGCCCCATTTTTCCCTATGTATACCAAATAGCCGAAACATTTTTACTAATTTTATACTCACAATCAAAAATTATGAAAAAATTAATAATATTCTTTCTAATCTTTACTGCAACTTCTGCATTTACCCAAAATGCATCCTGTTGTGCGGCGCCGGAAAAATTTGCGGCGTTTAGTGAGGATATTGCTTTTGTAAATATGCATGATGAACCTTTGCCATTTAATTATATCAGTGAAAAAGGGGAAATGATCAACTTTAAATGTGCGGATGGAAAAGATGCCGGTGCCTTTGCAATTAAATCAACATCAAAATCCAATAAATATTTATTTGTATTTCATGAGTGGTGGGGATTAAATGATTATATAAAACTCGAATCAGAAAAATTGTATAAAGATCTCGGGGGTGATGTGAATATTCTCGCGATAGATCTGTATGATGGAAAGGTGGCAATTACAAAAGACAGTGCAGGAAATTACATGAAAAATCTTGACCAGAAGAGAGCCATAACAATTATTGAAGCTGCATTGGATCACGCTGGTAAAAAGGCGGAAATAGTAACAATAGGTTGGTGCATGGGAGGCGCATTTTCTTTACAGGCGGGCATTGCGGCTGATGAAAAGGCACTCGGGAGCATCATGTATTACGGATTTCCGGAAACAGATACAGCAAAACTTTCCAAATTAAATGCCGATGTTCTAATGATATGGCCAAATAAAGATAAATGGATAACGGCCTCGGTTGTGGATCAATTTAAAGCGGATATGCTCGCACTAAACAAACCTTTAAAAGTGGAAGAATATACTGCAGACCACGCCTTTGCAAATCCGAGTAATCCGAAACACAATGCCGAACTTGCTGCGGATGCCTATGCAAAAAGTCTGATCTTTATTAAATCGAAATTTAATATGAAATAAAGTAATTTATTTTACTTGCGTTTTACAAATTGAACAAATACTTCATTGTTTTCTCTTTTGGGATGCGAGTTATAACAATTTTCCAATATTTTTATTTCAAAAAGAGATTCAAATAATTTCCGGTATTCTTCAGGTGTTCCCCCAAATGGAGGTCCAGGATTTTCGAATTCTGTTTTGAACATGACTCCCGTAATTTTTCCTTCAGGAGATAATAATTCCGACATTTTTTTTACATAACCTTCACGCATGGATCGCGGAAGTGCACAGAAAAATGTTTGTTCGATCACCAGATCATATTCACCCTGATGTTCAAAAAAATCGCCTTGAATTACGTGACATGTATCATCAATAAAATTTTCTAATACATTTTTTAATCGAGCAACAGGTGCCGCGGCAATATCGATAACTGTAATATTTGTAAACCCTGCCTTTGCAAGATATTCTGCCTCATAGGAATTGCCGGCTCCGGGTATTAATATTCTCAGATCCTTATTGGTTAGTTGATCAAAGTAGGCTTTCAAGGGAGGAGAAACCATGCCCATGTCCCAGGCAGTTTCGCCTGTTGCGTAACGTTCTTCCCAGTATTCTTTGGATAAAAAATTGACCATAGGGGCAAAGATAATAAGTGATTTACATTGATTTGGATTATGAAAAAAAGGGAGCGCTGATGACGCGGATTATGCGATTTAAAAGGATAAAAAAAAGAGTATAAAATGGACTAAAATAGGATTAAGTCCCGAAGGCACGAAACATCTTGTAACAACGGACTATAGTCCGTGACAATAAAAGAAAAGGAACGCTGCTGACGCTGATCAGGCGGATTTACAAGGATAAAAAAAGTAATGAAATAGATTAAGATTAAGTCCTAAAGGGACAAAACATCTCGTCACAGCGGAATAGGGCTATGGTTACTGCCACTATTCTACAATTTAAGAGATAACCGCTGACAGATTTTTTTATTTTAGTATAATTTATTAAGTTTACAATATTTAAAATGAAAACCCTTTTTTAAATTTTAGTAAAAGATCATAATTTTAAATGATACAATGATATAATGCTTCGAAGTAGAAGATTAATTATTTTTTTATCCTGACATATAATTAAATTAAAATGAAAAATTTCTATACACTTCTTTTGATATGCACCACGTTAAATATTTCTGCACAGAATAATATCGGTTGTTTTAATTTAGGTGGACCCGCATTGGAAATTGCAAAGGCTATGGTGGTTACTTATGACGGAAATTATGTGATGGGTGGGATCACATTTTCTTACAACGAAGGTCCATTCGCTCAAAATTTTTATATTCTGAAAACCGACCCGACGGGAAATATACTTTGGACACATTCATTTGGAACAGGTTTTTTACAGGTTTGTTACGACCTTCTTGAAACAACTTCTCACGACATTGTTGCAGTAGGAACTAAGGACGGTGATGATATTCTTGCAGTAAAATACGATGAAAATGGTAACGAAATATGGTCAAAAACCATAAATATTGTTGATGCGGCTACTGCATTGGCAGTAGTTGAAACAGAAGATAATGGTGTCTTAATAACCGGAGATTATCAAGTTGCAGGTGCCCTAAAAGGTTACTTAATTAAATTGGATGAAGATGGAAATAAAGTTTGGGAAAAAACTATTCTGAACAGCGCTAATTTATTTGGAAATGTTGCTCTTCCATATGCTGTGGCACGTACAGCAGAAAATAATTTTATAGTAGGATTTTATTCCCCTGCGGTAATAAATTTATATGGAATAGCAGCGTATGATTCTGAGGGAAATTATTTATGGGCAAAACAATCTGTTAATGCTGGTGTTCCATATGGAATAGTTGCTACACCTGACAGCGGATTTGTTTTAGCAGGCACAACATATTATGCAGAATTTGGCGATGCCCAGCTTTGCAAGTTTGATAAAGAGGGAAATCCGGAATGGTCGAAAGTATATGGTGACAGCTTATCCGATATTTTTTATTCAGTTGATATTACGTCCGACGGGGGATTTATCGCAGCTGGTGAATCTCTAAATTATGAATTTCCACCAAATAATCGTCAGTATGGATATATTGTAAAAACGAATACTGAAGGTGAAATGCAGTGGTCAAAAATTCTGGGTGATCCTGTATTGCGTAGAAAGAAGTTTGCAGAAGCACATGAAGTGGTTGATGGTGGATTTGTAGCAGGTGGAACTTCCTCTTTTGAAGCAAGTGATTTCTTTATTGCGAAATTTG
The DNA here is from genome assembly GCA_043727235.1 of Bacteroidota bacterium. Taxonomy (GTDB): domain Bacteria; phylum Bacteroidota; class Bacteroidia; order Chitinophagales; family BACL12; genus UBA7236. The sequence continues at coordinate 481 of JAYSYX010000114.1, read as the reverse complement.
ATGCCGCCGGAAATATATGTAATGATTGTTTTCCTGGGGAATATGGCGAATCTTTCCCGGGTACGGATTATATTTCTATAGATTTTGCAGCAGAAATTGAATCCGCTTTAGTTAATGATCTTGTTATTGATCAATATATTGGTGGAGTATCGGGATCAATCTGTTTGGAAAATGTGATCTCTATACACAATGAATCCGGCATATTAAATATATATCCAAACCCATGCGATAATATTATTTTTATTGATCTACCCCCGGCTCAGAATAATTTATCTGTAAATATCCTAAATATGAATGGAGAAAAAATCAGCGCAATAAAGGGCGCTAATCAGTCACGCATTCAAATTATAACAAATAATTATCCCGAGGGAATTTATCTTATCGAATTAATTAATGGAGAATATATTTTATACTCAAAGATTATTATTGCTCATTAATGTGTTTTCCGCTGTAGTTGGTAAAAATGATCAATGGCCAAATT
>JAYSYX010000113.1:0-12826 GCA_043727235.1 Bacteroidota bacterium | reverse complement strand
ATAAATAAACCGGAGCTGGATTTTGATTTTTAGGTATTCCAGTTAAGTCAACTTTGCCACCTTTTGTTTGACCAAAAGGTGGCGCCAAAAGTCAAGGGCTTCACCATGCGGCTTAAATGTCCCTAATGCTTGCCACCCGGACCGAAAAAGGCGCCACTACAAAGCGATAATTAGTAGCTTCGTTTTGAAATTTTATCTATAAACAAATTATTACTTTTCAAAATGGTGGCGCTTTATTTTCGCTCAAATTCTACAAACATTGAAACTTTTGTTTTGATGTGGCAGCGCATAAGGGACATTAAAGCCACCTGCTGATGCCCACCGTCAGCTCTGTAAACTTTTATGGAGGATCAAAATCCGTATTTGTAACTGGAATCTTAGGTTATGTCCCAAATCAAACCAAGTTAATTAACACGGACTTTTTTTATGAAAATATCTACTCCCCAACTTTTAATACTGAGCCTATCTTTATTTTATTTCGATTTGAAGTTCCTTTAGTTCTTCCTGTGAAATAGTAGGATGGGTCATTCCATTTTGCAGTTTCTGAACCATTAATTCCGCTACCTTTCTTGCATCCTCCTCTGTAGTAAAAGTATGTAATCCATTAACTGCAGGAATATTAGGTTGATGAATATATTTTTCGTTATTCAAATAAATATCATAACCGAAACCATATCCTTCGGTAAATATTTTTATTTCGAAAACAGCAGGTTGAGCCTCAGGAATAAGATTCCCATTATGTTTATTATTTTCTTCAATAATTTTTGTATTCCTGTCTGTACTGTTGCAGGATAAAATGAAAAAAACACATCCCAATAAAAGTGAAGAAAATTTCATCAGATCACAATAAATTTTTTAACCCCGACATCTTCCTTCTGCGAAACAACCAATTGATAAACTCCTTTTGGCAGATCATTATTATTAAAGGTAAAAGAAGTGGTATTATTAAAATAAGAAATTTTACTCCAATTACAACTATTGCTAACATCATTGCCCTGCATATCGAAAACACGAATTGTGGCGTTGGAAAAATCAACATCCGAATTGATATTTACCGTTGCAAAACCATACATGGGATTTGGGAACAGATCAATATTTTGCAGTGCTGAGATCAATTCTAAAACAGCAATTGTTGTATCGGTTGTATCCTGAACAATAATATTTGTAGTATCTCCCCATAACCAAATGTCGTAATGAAAACCGGTATCATAACCCATTCCAACAAAAGCCATTGTATCAATCACAAATGCTGTGAGATTTGTTCTTCCTCCACCCGGAAAGTCGGGTAATTGTAACCAACTATCTAAAATTGGATCATATTCCCAAAAATCATTTCTATTTGTTAAAGTAGTATCGTATCCACATACAAGATAACCTTTTCCATTTACCGAGAATGCAGCTGATCCGTATCTGGCACTTCCTCCAAAATCATTTCTGAGAAACCAGGCATTTGCACCTGCATTATATTCATAAATATCATTAGTAAAAGCACCATCATCACCCGTTCCAACAAATACTCTGCTCTCAATGACAAAGGCAACGGCTAATCTTCTTGGAGTTCCTGAAAAATCAGCTTTTTGGGTCCAGGTATTTGAAATAGTATCATATTGCCAAAGGTCTTTTTTTAATCCAGATGCATCCTGACCCAACCCGATATATCCTTTTCCTTCCACGGAAAATCCAATACCACTTCTTCTGTCAATTCCACCCACAGTAGCTTTCTGCGTCCAGATATTTGTGAGATAATTATATTCCCAAAAATCATTTAAAAAGGGATCACCACCCTGACCTGTACCGATGTATCCTTTATTTCCAATAGTAAATGAAGCTGCTACATTTCGTTCCAAACCCTCTCCTATCGCACCACCTAAACTTTCTGTCTGAAACCAACTATCAGATAAAGGATCGTAGGCATAAAAACTTCTTCGGAAATCTTCCCCATCATATCCCAACCCAACAAAACCATAATCACTGAAGCCAAAAGAGGAAACTGCACTTCTCCCTTCACCGGGAAAATCTGCTTTTTGTTCCCAATTATTTTCAGCAAATGTTTTTTGATGAACAAAAAACAATATGCAGGTCATAAATAAAAATTTTCCCATCAACTTCCTCATTTACTGGATATAAATTTTTCCTGTTATAAATTCTGATGAACCTGCCTGATCTGTAATTTGAATTTCATATAAATAAATTCCTCCGGCAAGATCATTTCTGTAAAAATTAAATTGGTCGTTTGTCGAATTATGATCAGTAAAAACCATAACTCCATTCGTATTAAATACCTTTAATCGTGCAGATTCCATATCAATTGGTTTATCAAATGCGATCACCGTGTTTTGGTGCATTGGATTTGGTGAAACAGTAGCCGCTAACCTGGTATCCTTATAATCTTCGGGAATTGCGAGGAAATATGGTTTATATTTATACATACTTCTTTTTACTCCATCCGGGCCCTTACCTGTTCCCACATACCCATAATTGCCTATTGTAAATGCTACACTTGATCTTCTTTCGGATCCGGGAATGCTTGCCTTTTGCATCCAGGTATCTGTAATCGGATTGTATTCATAAAAATCCTTTTGATAACCACCATCAGTGCCAAGTCCAATAAATCCACGCCCTGAAATTTCTAATCCAACAGCATTAAATCGTGCTGAGCCGGGGAAATCTGCTAATTGTTTCCATATATTCGTTTGAGGATCATATTCATAAAAATCATTCCTGTAATAATCCTCATCAGCACCACATCCTACATATCCCTTACCTGCAATAGAAAATGCAGTTGCTCCGTATCTTGTTCCAGCGGGGAAATTCGCTTTTTTCACCCAATCGTCTGCAACAGGATCATATTCCCATAATTCGTTGGAATAATAACTTGAACCCAATTTTCCACAAACTAAATATCCCTTTAAAGGTGTGGCAAATGCCGACGCATAATATACTCCGCCACCAAAATTTCCTTCCCAATCGTCCTTTTCTGTCCAGGTATTTGTAACCGGATTATATTCATAAAAATCGTCCTTTTTGGAACCAGTCCAGGCAATAAATCCATTAATTCCTGTTCCTACATAACCTCTGTTTCCAATGGCGAATGCAATTGCGTCTCGTCTTTGGGAACCCGGCAGATCCGCTTTTTGACTCCATGAATTAGAACCGGGATCATATTCCCAAAAATCCTTTCTACAGGTGTTGGAAGTGTCTAAACCTGTACCTACATATGCTCGGCCTCCAACAACAAACGACACTGCTCTTTCCCGTTCACCACCTCCAAAAGACGCTATGGACGACCAGGTGTTTTGGCCGAAACACGTTGTTATTAGAAGTAATGTTGAGCAAAGTGTAAATATTTTTTTCAAATTATCTTATTTAATGGTTTTTAAGGTGTTATTCCGTTTTTAATTCCCAAAGGTCTTTAAGATTGGTTCCACTTGTTCCAAGTCCGCAATATCCGATATTACCAATGGTAAATGAGGTCATGTATCTTCTTCCAATTCCGGGGAATTCAGGAACCGAATCCCATGCATTTGAAATCGGATCAAACTCCCACCAATCGCTGTAATTATCGCCACTGGAATAATTATCTCCGGTGCCTATATAGCCTTTTCCATTCATGGCAAATCCGCATGCTTCTTGTCTTTCAGGGCCAGGTACATCAGCTCTTACGATCCAGGTATCAGTAACAGGATCATATTCATAAAAATCATTGCTGGAACCAAATGCATTACCTGTTCCAATATATCCTTTATCAGCTATTGCAAATCCAACAGCAGCAATTCTTCCGGCTCCGGGGAAATTTGCCATTTGTGTCCAATTATTTGTAGATGGGTCATACTCCCAAAAATCTTTTCTATAACTTAAATCACTTCCTGTTCCAACATATCCCTTGCCATTTATTGCGAATCCAACTCCCCCATGTCTTGGCGATCCTCCGAAATCAGCAATCGCTGTCCAGGTATTAGTTATGGGATTATAAGCATAAAAATCGTCGTGCTGTATAAAATAGGGATCACGGCCCGTACCGACATATCCTATACCATCTATGGTAAAAGAGGCACATTGCAGTCTTTTTCCGCCCGGAAAATCAGCTTTTTGAGCCCAGGTGTTAGTTCCCGGATCAAATTCCCAAATATCTTCAAATAAAATGTCCACTATTGCATTGTAATGACCAAGTCCCATGTACCCGCGATTTCCAATGGAAAATCCAATAGCCCGGTGCCTGGCTTCACCCCCGAAATTTGCCTTTTCGGTCCATACCAAGGTAGCTTCTACCTGTGTTGAGTGAATATTTACTAAGAATAATACAACTAAAAACCCGGCCTGGAGTCTGTTCATTTGGATAACTTTTTTGTTGAGGAGGTTAATCCAGTGTTAAATTTATGTGTATTTATTGGTAAATACAAAAAGGCAGGTAATTTTTATTTTATAATGCCAGCATTATACTAACTACTAAATACTTTATTTTTTGTTTGCCGATAGTGAGGCCTTCGCTAAGAGTGAAAACCTCACTGGAGAATATTGTGGCTTTCGCTCATAGCGAAGGTCTCAATAAAAGTAACGGCCAAAAGAAAGCCTCACTGGCTCCTGGGTTAGCCCCCCCCAAATCCGGAGCCCTCTAACTACTACTTACTAAATACTACTAAAGGTAGTTTGCACGGATATATCCCACATCAACAACTTAGTGAGGTACAATCTTTTTAGTGTGAAATGCTAATCTGATTTAGTAAGTTTTTAAAATGAGTATTGCGGATATAAAAGCTCCTTTACATTGTCAAGTTATAATTTTAAAGTTTCTTTGTTGGTGAAGTTAATAAACCATTTGTCGAACAACAAAACGCTAAATATTTTTAAAAAAAATAACTGAATTATGGAGATTATTGAAATACCTGAAAATTTGGTTTTGGAAAACAACTTTGTGAGGCTTAGTCCACTAGAACTCTCAAATATTGATCATCTTATTGAATATTCTTTAAATGAACCTGAATTATGGTTCTATTCACTAGCGCAGGGTGCGGGAAGAGAAAACATGATGAAATATATTTCTGATGCAGTGATTGCACGAACAGCAAAAAAGGAATTTCCTTTTTTAGTATTTGATAAAATTAAAAATAAATATGCGGGAAGTACTAGATTTTATGATATTCAATTACCTTACAAAACCTTACAATTAGGATATACCTGGTATGGAAAAGAATTTCAAGGTTCAGGATTAAACAAAAATTGTAAATATTTAATGTTGGAATATGCTTTTGAAATTTTAGGGTTGGAAAGAGTGGAATTTCGCGCCGATAACAGAAACGAAAGAAGTAAAGCGGCTATGCTGAGTATTGGGTGCACAGTGGACGGAGTATTAAGAAGTAACTTACCTGATAATAGCGGTGGCCGACGGGATAGTATAGTTTTAAGTATACTTCGCGATGAATGGTTTAACAAAACAAAACAGTTGCTTTTGGATAAAATTAATATCAGATATTAATTCCCGATCAAAACAACTTCGTCTGTTTACCATCCTTAATTTTTTTCTCTCCGGTATCTATATCCCATTCTAACTGAGTGCCCGTTTTTAGTTCCTGTTTACCTGAAGATTCCTTTTTTGTGTCGGGTATTTTTTCTTGTTCCGGCTGAATAGATTCCACTACCGCTTTTACTTTCTTTACTTCGTATTGACTCAAGCGGTTACCCTGACTTTTCCATCCTTTTACATCGATGAATTTACTCAAATCTAGCACTTCTGAAAACTCCTCACTTTTTCTTCCCTTCAAAACAGTTACTTCAATTTTTGGATTTTTAGCCGTAGATGCAACATATAATTTAGACCCGGGAGATTCTGAAATGAATGGATATTTTTTATCGGGAACAATTGCTTCCACGTAAAATCTTTTTACATACATTTGTTTTATATCATTATCCCAGTACGCAGCTGATACCACTTTCTCCACATCAAATTTTTCTACCAAAAGCACATCACGCATTTCAAATCTATTCGACAATTCAAAATTGGTAAGTTCGTAATTTCCATCGCGATAAATTACAAGAATATTGTCGCCGGTATCAAATTCGCCCAAATATTTTCCACGAGAATCATTATTTAATCTTCCTACAACTTCATCCAACCACAATTTTCTACCTCCGAGTGTTGAGGTTCCTTTTTCTTTCTGGACAATTTTTCTCAGCGGATATTTAGTAATGGTATTTCCAATACTGCTTCTCCCCTTCACCATTAATTCGCTGAAATCAAAATCGAAAATTTTTGCATGTGCCCTTGCATTTGGGTGCAGATGTAAACTCACTACTTCACTTTCACTGTTATTATTCGCTGAAAAATACCAGACCTTGCTTTTCGGATTTCCTGAGGTGAGATCATATTCCTTATCACGCGTAATACCTGTAACATTAAATCTCTTAGCAAATGCCTTTCCGGTTTTTCCATCGGAATAGATCATATGATAGGTCATACGCTCATCGTCTTTTTTCCAAACTGCAGCATATAATATCTTTTTCCCGATAAAAACTTTATCTGCAATGCGAACAACCTTCATCTTACCTTCTTCAGTAAAAGCAATAATATCATCTATATCGGAGCAGTCGCCAATAAGTTCATCCTTTTTTAAACCGAAGCCAATAAATCCGTCTTCGCGGTTTACGTATAATTTAGCATTATTGGCAACAACAGATTTTGCTTCTATCAAATCAAATTTTCTAATTTCCGTTTTGCGTTCACGACCTTTGCCATATTTTTTTAGTAGATCTTCAAAATATTTAATTGCATAATCAGTAAGGTGACGCAAATTATGTTTCACCTCCTTCATTTCTGCTTCCAGATCTTTTATGTAGGTATCTGCTTTAAATCCATCGAATTTAGAAATGCGTTTGATCTTTATTTCCGTTAATCTTACAATATCATCCTCCGTAACTTCTCTTATTAATTTAGCTGTGAAGGGTTTGAGACCTTTTGCAATTGTTTTAATTACTGCTTCCCAGGTTTCGGCTTCTTCAATATCGCGATAAATTCTGTTTTCAATAAATATTTTTTCCAGGGAACTGAAATGCCATTTCTCATTTAATTCCTCCAGTTTAATTTCAAGTTCACGTTTTAATAATTCTTTGGTGTTTTTTGTGGAGCGTTTTAAAATCTCGTCAACTGTATAAAATACCGGTTTTTCGTCATCAATTACGCAAGTCGAGGGCGAAATTGAAACTTCGCAATCGGTAAATGCGTATAAGGCATCTACTGTTACGTCAGGGGATGTTCCTGGAGCCAATTCTATTGCAATTTCTACTTCCGCAGCGGTATTATCCGTTACTTTTTTGATCTTTATTTTTCCTTTATCATTCGCTTTGATAATGGAGTCTATCAATGAAGTTGTGGTAGTTCCGAAAGCAATTTGTTTAATGAGAATTGTTTTTTTATCCGCAACTTCCATTTTTGCACGTGCGCGGACTTTGCTCCCTCTTTCAGCGCGATTGTAATCACTAACATCTATATATCCACCCGTTGGAAAATCGGGGAGTATGGTGGTTTCATTTCCTTTTAACACTTCTATGCTTCCCTGAATTAATTCGCAAAAATTATGTGGTAAAATTTTCGTGGATAAACCTACTGCAATTCCCTCCACTCCCATTGCAAGAACTAATGGAAATTTAACCGGCAAACAAACAGGTTCGGCCTTTCTTCCATCATAACTCAACTGCCATTCGGTGGTATCTTTATTAAATAAAACTTCGAGTGCGAATTTTGATAAACGCGCTTCAATATATCGTGGAGCAGCAGCATCATCTCCTGTTCTTACATCTCCCCAGTTACCTTGTGTTTCTATTAATAAATCTTTTTGTCCGATGTTAACCAAGGCATCACCGATAGATGCATCACCATGTGGATGATATTGCATGGACTGACCAATAATATTCGCCACTTTATTGAAGCGACCATCGTCCATCTCTTTCATTGCATGCATAATTCTGCGCTGCACCGGTTTTACACCATCGCGAATATCGGGAACGGCGCGCTCCAGAATTACATAACTTGCATAATCCAAAAACCACTCCTTATACATTCCCGAAACATGCACAGTATCTGTTTTAAGATTTCTGTTTATGCTCGCAGCAATGTCGTCTGCTTTTTCTTGTTCTGATTTTTTCTTAGCCATTACTCAATGATCAACTTTATTAAGGGATTTATATTTCTGTTAGTTCTTCCTCTACAGCTTCCACTATATCTTTTTCCACTTTCAGATTTTTAATAATAAATATTTGCCTGTCGGGAGTATTTTTTCCCATATAATATTCCAATGTACTCTGTATGGATTGTTCTTTTCCGATAATTACCGGATCCAAACGAATTTGTTCGCCGATAAATCCCGAAAATTCATCCGGACTAATCTCTCCCAAACCCTTAAACCTAGTAATTTCAGGTTTAGCACCCAATTTATTCATGGCATTTTGTTTTTCATCTGCGGAATAACAATAAATTGTTTCCTTTTTATTTCTAACTCTGAATAATGGAGTTTGTAAAATAAATACATGTCCGTTTTTTACAAGATCAGGGAAAAACTGCAAGAAGAAAGTAAGCAATAATAATCGGATATGCATTCCATCCACATCGGCATCGGTGGCAACTACAATTTTATTATAACGCAATCCTTCAATGCCGTCTTCAATATTTAAAGCGTGTTGCAATAAATTAAATTCTTCGTTTTCGTAAACAACTTTTTTGGTGAGACCATAAACATTTAATGGTTTTCCTTTTAAGGAGAAAACTGCCTGTGTGCCAACATCTCTGGCCTTTGTGATAGAACCTGATGCACTGTCACCCTCTGTAATAAAGAGTGTGGATTCCAATGCCTTTTCGCTTTTATCTTCGCCGTAATGAAATCTGCAATCACGCAATTTTTTATTGTGGAGATTTGCTTTTTTAGCGCGTTCATTTGCAAGTTTTTTAATTCCTGCTATTTCTTTGCGTTCTCGTTCATTCTGTAAAATTCGTTTTAACAGAGCATCGGCTGTTGCGGGATTTCTATGTAAATAATCATCCAATGCTTTTTTAAGAAAATCGTTAATAAATGTTCGCACTGCAATTCCTTCAGGAGCAATGTTTATGGATCCGAGTTTAGTTTTTGTCTGCGATTCGAATACAGGTTCCTGCACGCGAATTGCAACGGCTGCAACTATTGCCTGACGAATATCCGTGGCATCAAAATCTTTTTTATAAAATTCTCGAATCGTTTTTACAACAGCTTCTCTGAAAGCTGCCTGGTGTGTTCCTCCTTGTGTGGTATATTGTCCGTTGACAAAACTGTAATATTCTTCACCATATTCATTGCCGTGCGACATGGCAACTTCAATATCATCTCCTTTTAAATGGATGATAGGATAACGCAATTCCTCCTCATTTGATTTTCTTTTTAAAAGATCCAATAAACCATTTTGCGAATAATATTTATTGCCGTTGAAGTTAATTGTTAAACCGGCATTTAAATAAACATAATTCCACAAAAGATTATCGAGATATTCGGGAATAAAATGAAAATTTTTAAAAATCGTATTATCAGGAACAAAGGTTACCAGTGTTCCATCCTTATCATCACTTTTTTGAATTGCATTATCTTTATTTAAAATCCCTTTTTCAAATTCCGCCATTTTTGACTTCCCTTCTCTGAAAGCCTGCACTTTAAAATAATGACTGAGGGCATTTACTGCTTTTGTTCCCACTCCGTTCAATCCGACAGATTTCTGAAAGGCTGCAGTATCGTATTTCGCACCCGTATTCATCACACTCACACATTCAATCACCTTACCCAGCGGAATTCCGCGGCCAAAATCGCGGACTGTAACAATATTATTTTTGATATCGATATCGATCTTTTTTCCATATCCCATCATAAATTCGTCGATGGAGTTGTCGATAACCTCCTTCACCAACACATAAATACCATCATCCGGTGCAGATCCATCTCCCAGTTTGCCAATATACATTCCGGGTCGCATGCGCATATGCTCGATCCAGTTGAGGGTCCTTACATGCTCTTCGGAATAATTGTAATTTGTGTTAGCCATGTTGCGAAAGTAAATAGTTAAGTGCGGTTGACCATAAGCAGATATGCACAATACAATGGATAACTGTATTTCAATTGTGCACAATTTGGGGTCACATTCATTTTCTGGGTAGCATCAATCATCGCACTATTATATTTAGGATAAAAATTCAGCTCCGAATTATAAATTACAGTTACATCAATTTTGCTACCTTTTTCTTAACAAAAAGGTAGCGCCAATCCGCCGCGGCGGACACCATTCGGCTGTGTGTCCCTATTGCTTGCCACCCGGACCGAAAAAGGCGCCACGACCAACCGAAAATTATCTGTTTCGTATTGGAATTAACTCTAAAGTCAAATTGATACTTTTTCCGCCGCGGCGGATGGCGCTTATTTTCGCTCAAATTCTACTAACATTTGTACTTTTGTTTTGACGTGGCGGCGCATAAGGGACATTAAAGCCACCTGCTGATGCCCACTTTCAGCTCCGGTAACTTGTATGGAGGATCAAAATCTCATTTTGTAGATTGAATTTTATATGACGAACTAAATCGAACCAAGTTAGTTTATACTAACTCTTTTATGAAAATATATCACCCTCCCACTTTTAACGCCGACCAAAAATAAAATTTATAATAATTCGTTCGCCAAATTCGCCAATTCACTCCGCTCTCCTTTTTGCAAAGTAATTACGGAACACAGCGGATGATTTTTAATTTTATCAATTAAATAACTCAGTCCGTTGCTATGGGAGTCGAGATATGGAGTGTCAATTTGATTTATATCTCCTGTAAAAATGATCTTTGTATTTTCTCCGGCTCTGGTGATGATGGTCTTTACCTCAAGCGGAGTAAGGTTTTGCGCCTCATCTATTATGAAGAAAATATTGGAAATACTTCTTCCACGAATATATGCAAGAGGTTGTATCACTAATTTTTCCTGCTCTATCATCCCTGCAATTGCTTTATATTCAGGATCATTAACTTCAAATTGATTTTGAATCATTTTGAGGTTGTCCCAAAGTGGTTCCATGTATGGATTAAGCTTCGATTTAATATCTCCCGGTAAATATCCAATATCTTTATTATTAAGTGGGATGATGGGACGGGCTAAAAATATTTGTTTGTAATTTCTTCTTTGCTCCAGTGCACTTGCGAGGGCTAATAACGTTTTACCTGTTCCGCTTTGTCCTTGTAATGCAATGAGTTTTATTTCAGGATTTAGCAACACATTTAATGCAAAAACCTGTTCTGCGTTTCTAGGTTTAATTCCGTAGGCCGTTGATTTATTTATTCGTTCAAAAACCTGATCTACAGAATTATAACTGGCAAGTACCGAACTGCTTCCATTTTTTAATATAAAACACTGATTTGCAAATGGTTCCTGCTTTAGAATCTCCTTGAATCCGATGGAACCTTCGCTGTAAATTTTATCGATATTATCGTGGTCAATTCCCTCTATGGTTTCAATAGGTTCTTTCAGGAAATCAGGATCTTCTATCTTGTCATTTTTATAGTCCTCAGCATGTAAACCCAATGATTTTGCCTTTAGACGAAGATTAATATCCTTTGTAACAAGCACAACCTTAAATTCCGGATGTTTTTTCATGACAACCAGAGCTGTGTTCAATATTTTATGATCAGGTTTTTCCTCGCCGAATATCTCTTCTGCATTCACACCATTATGTTCGTACATCATAACGATCATACGTCCCTGACCTCTTTCATTTATCTGCCTCCAATCCTGTAAAGTATCTTCCTTAGATTTCGCATCGAGGAAACGTATGAACTCCCGTGCTTCAAAGTTGATTGTCTCGTTCCCCTTTTTGAAATTGTCAAGTTCCTCTAGCACTGTTATGGGGATAACTACGTCATGTTCTTCGAAGTTATTTACTGAGTTGTGATCGTGTAAGATTACTGATGTGTCGAGAATGAAAATCTTTTTTTCTTTCTGCACAGTTGCCTTTTTTTTCACCGCCATAGTTAAATATTGAGTCGAAAATACAGGTTACTTTTTTCTGCGCAAGGTAGGGATGTAAACAAAATTGTGGATAAATGTACCAATTTGCATACAATGGCTCGAATTACAAAAATTATATTTCGGATGACGAGGCCGGTAAGACGTAAAGGGCGGGAAGCTGCGGGAAGATAAATTATAATTGAATTAAAGCAGCGAAAGAATAATATTATTTTTTTAAAATACCATGAATATTCGTGCATTCGTGGCTATCCTTTAACCCACAATATGGACAAAAAAAATTAGCCACGAATGCACGAATGAACAGCCCTATGTTATGGGAAGTTCCCCAACTGCAGAGTTCCTTCGGTAACTCTGCAGCGAAATTCTTAACCCAACTGTGTCCCCTCAGAGTTACGCTCAGCGAACACTGTGGCATTCGGAGGATAGTATTAGAAATTTATTGCAATAGTTTTACTTTGAGCTTAGTGCTTTGTGGCGATATTTTTTTTCACAATACGGAGGAAAAGTTAGCCACGAATGCACGAATGAAAAAAATATAATACAAATTAAATTAGCCATCCATCTCTCTGGCTGTTCATTCGTGCATTCGTGGCTCCCCCTTTTAACCCAAACTATGGACAAATTAAATAATATGTTCATTTAAAATCTGTGGCATTCTTCAATACTTCTTCAAAGAATAAAAGATTATCTTTTTTTTCTGAATCAGTAGAATTTAATAATTCAGAAATAATATCATTCATCTTTTTATATTCGTTTTCCAGATTCGCTTTTTCAAAATAGAGTCGTGCCGTTCTTCGTATAACGAAATCGGAAATGTT
>JAYSYX010000112.1:0-1926 GCA_043727235.1 Bacteroidota bacterium | reverse complement strand
CCGGCCCATATAAATCCTTTTTTATCCTGAAGCCTCCCTAAACCCCAATGTCCATCTTATCACGGGAATGATCTGCGGATATCGCATAGAAGATATAGAGAACCCTTTAATGCGGCAGGTGCGCTATCTGGACAAGCTGGTGGATGAACTGGCGAAAGGAAGAAAGATGGAAAAAATCCTGCGAATTGCATAGAACGACCAAAGATGTTTGAACAATACATTTGTAAAAAGCGATTGACAAAAAACAAGAAACATAATAAATTTAAATTATAACATCAGGGCAAAATCATTATCAAAATGTAAACTGTATTTAACATTAAAAAATGACATTTAATTCTTATTTGCCTGCTCCTGCTTTAAGGCCTTATATAGAAATGTATTGGCTCCTCTCGGGTTTTGCAGAGCAAAGGGAAGTTATCAGATTGATGCCCGATGGCGGCATAAATCTTGTTCTGAATCTTGGAGAAGACATCAAATCCTTACATTTTAGCAAGGACATTCGTCATGAATCTATCTATCTCGTAGGACCCATGATGCAAACAGACGAACAGGTATTGCTTGGAAAGGTTTTATTATTCGGAATATATTTCAGACCGGGTGCATTTACTTATTTCTACCAATTAGAATCACTCGACAAGTACTCTAATCAATTTCTTGAATTTAACAGAAAAGATTTTCCTGACATAAAAAAAGTAATTCAAAACTTTTTATCATTTATAGATCAGTTTTATCTGGACAGATTATCATCTCCAAGGTATTCAATTATAAAAATAGTGTCAGACATCTCTGAACACACAGGTATTCTAAAAATAGATGCATTAGCGAGAAGACATTTTACAACTGTACGACATTTGGAACGACAGTTTAATCTCCAAATTGGGATGTCTCCTAAAGAATTTATTAATCTAATCCGATTCAATAATGCATTTGTAAGGCTTCAAAGTGGCAGTAAACAAAAACTTTCAGACATTGCATGGGAGTCAGGTTATTATGATCACGCACATCTCACCAATGATTTCAAACGATACACCGGAAAATCACCAACGGAGTTTTTTTTGTCGGATTTTTCCAAATCGAATACCATGGACAGCCAGTAAATTTGTTCAATTGTAAAATGATAAAAATTGTAGCAAATGAACAAAAAATCGATTTTAGCGGCATTAATTGGAGCAATTGCTTTTTTTATTCTAGCCTGGGTGATCTTTGGAATGTTGATGATTGATTTTTATCTGTCCAATATAGTCCCATACGAAGGCCTTGTAAAAGACCCTCCGGTTATATGGTCACTGTTCCTGCACGGACTAAGTATTGCAACTTTACTTTCTTTTATATTCCATAAAATGGATATTCAGACTTTTGGAAAAGGTTTTCTGATTGCGCTCTGGGTCGGATTTTTGGTAACCTTGTATTTTTATTCATTCATATATGCTTCCTTACACCTGTACACAGTCAAACGCATCGTTGTTGATTTGTTTGTAAACTCTCTTTTCATAGCTGTTGTGGGAGGTATTACTGCCAAATGTCGTGGAGTTTTAACCAAACCTTGAATTACTTCTTGGTTCACTTATCAAACGACATTCAATCATGTAACTGAGTAGATAATTTTAAAAACAAATAAAAATGTAAATATTGCAGCGCAATAAAACCTGCCCATAACAAGGGCTTATTAAAATTCCGGCGGAGTGAAAGTTATTTAGCTTTTGTTTTTCAATGGAAATTTGTATAACTTACCAATCGCTTTTATTTACCATTGTAGCAATCTAAATAATACGGTCTTTTTCCTTCTTTTTTTTATACATCTAAATTCGATATTTTGGAGGAAACAAATTATCAAAAAATTAAAATAACCCTCCGGCATTTATTAATTAAATTCCGGGTACCGTTTATTCAGATCAGTATAATTATTTCTTTTAATGTACTTATTGC
>JAYSYX010000111.1:0-12868 GCA_043727235.1 Bacteroidota bacterium | reverse complement strand
ACCCGCACACATATAACTGTCGCCTATTGTTTTTATTTTTTCAATATTGTATTTACCGATTATGCTGTCGAAAGCTTTAAAACATGTATCTATTTCAGCTACTAATTCAGCTGCACTCAATTTTTCAGAAATACCGGTAAAATCTTTAAAATCGGTGAACATTACGGTTACTTCATTAAATTGTTTTGCATCAGCACTACCTTTTATTTTCAGTTCTTCGGCAACCTCCTCAGGCAAAATATTTAATAATAATTCATCGCTGCGTGATTTTTCTTTTTCAATTATCTTTTTTTGATGTTGGGTAAATTTCCATCTGTTGTACATAACACCCGAAAACAGTAAAACGAGTATTAATCCGCTAATCAGAAAAGTGTTATCTCTGTTGCGCATTTTTTTTTCGTCAGTCAACCGTACTTCAGCTAGTTTTTTTTGAAAAGTAATGGAATCTTCTCTTTTTCCATATTCATAATCCATTTCTCTTCGAGTTGCATCATTATATTTTTCAACATCATATATGCTATCACGAACAATTATATATTCTTTATAGATCTTTAAGGCCTCCCTTGTATTGCCTGATAAATTGTAAGCTTCTGACAAAACCTCAACAAATGCTAGATAATATTCCGTTTGTTTTAATTCCTTTGCATTTTCTACTGCTGTAGTTAAATATTTTAAAGCTTCTTTAAGATTTGCGACTTTACCGGCGGGAATTAACGAATCAGGTTTAACATTTCCTTTTTCACTCCTATAAATATCTAGGTATGTTTCACCAATATTTCCCATATTTCTTGTTACACCATTTTTATTTCCAAGAGTTCTTTCCTTTCTAAGTGCATTAAAATAATAGACCATGGCCTCAGAATAGTTACCCTGTTCAGCATAAAAATTTGCAATATTTCCGAGCATGCGGGCAATGCCGGGTTGATTATTTATTTCTTCGTATTTATATAAAGCTTTAAGATCGTATTCAATAACCTTATCAAAATTATCCATGGAATAATAAACATTTGCGATATTACCGTATAGCGCTGCAACACCTTCTTTATTATTTAATTCCTCATATAATTTAAGTGATCTCAGATCATATTCCAGCGCTTTTTCCTGGTTGCCTGCATTGTGATGCACTATGCCAATATTGCGATGCAGCATTGCCTGAAAGGGTTTATCATTTAATTTTTCATATATCTCTAATGCTTTATACTCATATTCCAATGCCTTGGCATATTCTGATCTGGTGGCGTAATTGGCTCCTATCGAATAATAAGCAGATGCAATTCCGCGTGTCCAGGTAAGTTTTTCTGCGAGTTCCAATGCCTGTTTGCCATATTTTATTCCTTCATCAGGGTTGATATATGGATAGTTATACGATATGGTACTTAAAATTTTGACCTTATTGGTATCCTCCTTTGCCTTGGGTAGTTCAAGCATTAAGGAGTCAATAACTGGCTGGCCACGGATTTGTGTATGGGCTCTATAACTGAGTATTTGTAGTATGCTCAGAAAAAGTATAAATTTTCTCATTACGGGTAATCATTGTGTGTGAAAACAAATTTATACTTTTTTTGTCAGGTATGATTATTATGTGTTAAAAGTTTTTCAATCTACATATAATTTTATTATCCCGCGAGATCGAATTCGCAATACAAATAGAGAAATTTGAAGGAGGAGCGCTTTATTTATGTGACATCATATACCCGGTAAGTTGCTTTATTTTATCTCCTTCAAAATGAAACACATCACAAAACATAGCATCCATCATGTCGCCGTTTTTTATTTTGAATTTTACATTGCCTTCAGCAACAACAATATTTCCTTCTTCCACCAATCGGATCAAAGTAATTACAGGACGCCCTTCAAATGCATCATTTTCTATTTCCTTATCGAAAGCTTCTTTGCCCACATGGTAAAACAATCCTGTCATTTCCCAAATTGCATCATCGGTAAGGCAGGATAAAATTTTTGCATGATCACCTTCATTAAAGCCTTCCATATAAGTTTCTATTACTTTTTTATTGCCCATTTTTTATTATTTATTTAATATGTGTTATTGCAATTCCTTATATTAAGTATAGATATTATTAAATCATACCCATTCCCATTCGGCTATTTCAAAAAGCCTGTTTCTGTCTGACCTTGTTCCCTCGATATTTTTTGAAATAAATTCTTGTAAAAATATTTCAATTGGTATTTTGGGATCTATTATTCTGAATGAAATAGGAAATGACTTCCCAGCATGCTTGTTATTGAATTGGTCTGTCACAACCCATGTAACATAATAACAATCCTCTCTGTTTTCAATTGTAATTTCTGCATATCTACCTGTTTCTTCAACTGAATTTATTTTTACTCGTAACTTTGCTTTTTTATACATTTTAATCACATTTCATCTATCATTTCTTCTATTTTTTGAAATGAATCAGTATCTTTTATCACGTATTGTTCTGCTCCTTTTTGTATGGTTTGCAATGCAATACCATAACGTTCCTGACTAGAAAGCATGATAACATGAATATGTTTGTCCTGTTTTCTTATAGCGGTCAGAATTTCCATACCGTTGGCTGCATCTTTTTGTATGGTGTTTAAATAATAATCCAATACTATAATATCCGGATGTTCTTTTAATCTGGCGAGACATTCTTCTCCTGTGTGAAAAACATGTATGTTATGGGCTGTTTTTCTGGTTAGATAGTCGGTTAAGGCCTCAGTTAACATTATGTCGTCATCAACGATAAAAATTTTCTTAGGTTGTTTCATAAGTGGGTGTTTTTATTGTAAATATAAAAATCTTTAACAAGATGTAAGGGATCTCCTTGTTTACCTTTTAGTCATTCAAACATTTCTCAAAACACACACTATTTGCAATGTTTTCATATTGTCCGAAATTCGTAATTATATAATACTGTTGTTTTGTGTACAATCTGATCGCTTCCGGTTGCTTTATACCGGTTTCCAGAATACACTTAGTAAAGTGAAGTTCCGTGCACCATTGTTCTAATTCCGCAAGTATTATTGATGCTATACCCTGACCTCTTTTATTAAATGGGACATACATTCTTTTAATTTCTGCAATGTCGTCTGAATATTTTTTAAATGCACCGCACCCTACAGCAATATTATTTTCAAAAGCTACAACTGTATGTTTTAGAGAATCAATTTTATTAAATTGCGCGTAAAAAGAGTGGTCTGAACCATCACGTATTGCCAATTCTTTGTCCAGTTCTGTTACGAGATCCTGAAAATGTTTATTTTCGGAATTTGTGCGAAAAATAGTGATCATTATAAAATATTATCAGGTATTATAAACTTTGTCCGAAAGTCAGTAAATTGTGATCAGGATCAAGTAAAGAAAATTCTTTTTGCATCCAAAACTTATTTTCTAAATGCCCTGCTGCCGGCATATTAATTTTATTATCAATTGCCAGTTGATACCAATATTCAATATCATCTGTTCTAATATATACTTGCCCATAATTTTCAAGCGGATCAAGTTCCTTAAATTCGAAAAAATGAATTTGAATGTTATCCTTTTGAACCATCAAATATCCATCAAAATCAGCACTGCCCAATACCTGAAATCCCAATTTGTTAAGATAGAAGTCTCTTGTAATGGCTTTATCCCTCATAGGGAGTTTCGGGTTGATTGATGTTAGCATAATAAATTGAATTTTAAAATAATAAATTCCAAAATTAAGGGATTATTATTAAAGAATAAATTCAGAAAATGTATGGATTAATTTAGTAATAGTGATGACTTTCATTCCGCACCGGGTAGAAAGTCTGTAATTATCATTTCTCCATCCTTCAACTCATAAATGGTGCAATCACTCCGTTCAGAGTAATGACCCTTTTGACGGCAAACTCTTCGTTTTGTAACTGTGAGTTTTCCATCCATATATTCGTAGCTGTCGAATTGTTGTGTCAGATCATCAATTCTGATGCTTTTTGACCCAATAAATTTATTTGTTTTCCAATCAAAAAATGCATATTGCATCGTACTCAATAAAGTATCTATTTGATAGGCATTGGAAATTTTGTCAAAAAGATAATAATTCCATTCAATATCATACTCCGGACACTGAATGCGAAAATCTTCCGCTCCATCAAAATTGTAATCTCCGAACTCCTTTTTCAGAATGGGAAGAACAGGACCTTTATTTGGATTCTCGATGTTTTTCAAATATTCACATTTATTTAAGAAAAATAATTCATTTGCCATTAGTGGTTTATTCAGAGTTTGTTGAAACCTGATAAGCGTATCAAAATATACACCTTTAAGAGTATAGGTGGTTTCAAAATAACCATCATAAAATTTTCCCACTAATTGTTTTAAATTTTCATTGCGCGTAAAATCTTTTATACCGGTTAATAAATTTTCTGTATAAAAAATTATTCTGCTATCTTCATTCATCGCGGATAAAATATAGGTATATGTTTGATTGTGTTGACTGATCTTTACATCGGCAATACTATCAAAATTGATAAGTATCAATTCTAAACTATTTCGTTGTGATAAAGTTTCCATCAACGAATTTCCATAAATAACTTGTTCATGAACAATGTAGTTTTTGCGTTCATCGTATATGCGAAGTCTTTTTGCATAACTCCCTTTCTCCTGTGGAATCGGAATATTTTCGATGTCAAAAGTAATTTCATATCTATAACCGGAAACTATTTTGGTGAACTGTTTAACAGGTACTTGAGGGGTAGTTTTAGTGATTGTATTTATCTGATTGGCCATTTTCACAGGCAATTGCAAAAAAGGTTGTGCCTGCAAATATTTGAGGTTACCTAATAATATGCTTGCAAAAATTAGAAATGATATTCGCATTATCCGTGTTTTATACATATGAGATGCCGCAAATACATGAATTGCATAACCCGTATTAATTTACCATTTTTTATCAAACCATAACATTTTTCAAGATCATTGAACTGTAACTGCCACATTCCCTTTTTTGTGCCCTTTGTCAACATAACAATGGGCTTCCACTATTTGATCCAAAGTATAGGTCTTATCTATTACTGCTTTTAGTTTACCCTGTTCAATAAGCTCTTTGATAAATATCAGATCTTTTGTTTTTAGTTTGAAATTTCCATTTAAAGCGAGCACATTTATGTAAATACCCGAAGCTGATAATGATTTATTGCGTTTAGAGGAAACGATCTTTCCTACTGCGTCAAAAATGATATCGTAAGTTTCACCATTTTGTGTAAAATCCTCCTTTGTGTAATCAATAAGTTTATCAGCACCTAAGGATCGAACCAGTTCTAAATTTGCAGTGCTGCAAACACCTGTCACCTCCGCACCAAAATATTTTGCAAGTTGAACAGCAAAGGTCCCGACACTTCCGGATGCTCCATAAATTAATACTTTTTGTCCTTTCCTTATATTTGCTTTTTTAAGATTTAGTAAGGCAGTTAATGCACCATTCGAAACAGGTGCAGCTTCTTCGTAGGTTATATTGAGAGGTTTTATTGCAATAACTCCATTTTCAGACATACATCTATATTCTGCATAACATCCGAATTTAAACTCCGTTGTAGCAAATACGGCATCACCTGCTTTAAATAGTGTTACATCTTTGCCAACTGCTTCAATATTACCTGCTAATTCCATTCCGAGTATTTTTTTTCTCGGCCCGGTAAAACCTACTATTAAACGCATCATAGGCTTGAAAAAGAAATCCAATGTTGGTCCCAATCCAGGTTCCAATCGGCGGATCTTAGTATCTCCAATGTGTACAGTGCATGCTTTTATTTTTATCAGCACTTCATTATGCTTGGGTACAGGTTTGTCCATTTCTATAAATTGAAGAACTTCCGGTGGGCCATATTTGGTACAAATAACTGCTTTCATTTTTTAAATTTCGAATATAAAATTACGAGAATTAATGTTACTATTTATTATGAGTAAAAAAACGATAAATTAATTGCCGCAAATGTTATTGGCTGATTATTTTAAAAATCAATATTAACACTACCATGGCTGTTCATTCGTGCATTCGTGGCTCCTCTTTTTTTAGAACACAAAATTGACGAAAAATATTAGCCACGAACCTGCCTGCCACCGCCGTCAGGCAGGTGCACGAATGTTTATTTAATAAAATTAAATTACATCAGCTTATTGCTTTTAATTCTTACGTGGCGTCACATTGCTACACACTTCTTAGAATCGCCTGAAATTTCTCAGATACTATCGCATAGTATCTTAATTACACTTTCCAATCCTTATGTGCGATGAAAGCAGGTATTGCGGGGGATTTAGATTCCCGTTTTTCTAATTGTTCGTATAACCATTGATACCATTCATAATAGGTTTGCCGGTTTCCCTGATCCCGCGTTTCTGTCAGATAGTTTTTTAGTTTTCTTCCGGAAAGGATAATTATTCCACTGAAAAAATCTTCTACAAGATCAATGTCAATATCGCGTCTGAATATCAATATTCCCAAACTTTCAAAAGTGCCAAATAAAACAAGTATACTTTCAATTCTATCACCTAAACGATCTTCAATATCTTTTTTGGATAAACCTTCGGGTAGATCAAATACAATGTCAACTGCGGCTAAAAATCCGGGAGTGCGAAAGGATTGTAACATTTGTAATGCCGATTCTCTTCCACGTTGTTTACTTAGATGACGAAGTTGCAAAACCGCAAATATTCCTCCGGCAAAGATTGTGGTGGTGGATACAATGCTTAGAATCAAGGGTAATTCCATAATACTTGGAAAATATTTTAATTGACAAATATAATAATCAAAATTGGTTTTAAGTCGACTCTTATTTCTTTCGCATTATAATTAGCAGCAGGATCCTTTTCAATATTGCCTTCCGTTTCTTGTTGGATCTTTCAGGTCTATCCAATATATATGAATAGGTTCCGAATCCTCCAGTTGTCCGTTTTCGTTTCCATCCAATTTTCCAAATACATACATAAAGTCATTTTCCTGATCGTATTCCGATTTTAATACGGAGTAATTTTCAGGGATAAGCGGATTAATTTTATCTCCATTAATATCGAACAAGTATAATCTTCGCAGGTCTTTTAAATTTATGAATCCATCTTTATTTGTATCATCATTATAAACAGATACCATAAAATAATTTCTGCTAATTGGCTTAAAGTTTAATGTGTCTTTTGAATAAGCTGGAAAATAAAGAGTTTTTATCAACACAGGTTTCTCAAAAAAGTTTTTTTGTTTGTTTGTTGAGATATCATAATGGGAAATATTTACCATATTGTATCCGTAAACCGCACTGATACCGGGCATAAAATTGTAATTCCATTCGTTACCTTCTATATTCTCACCATCGGGATAATTTCCGTAATAACTGTTTGAGCCAATAAAGGTCGCCTTCCTTTCCTTATTAAAATTTACTTTGTAAATGGTGGTCAAACGGATATTGGGATCTGTGGTTAATAATACATTGCTAGGTCGGGTTTCAAATTTTAGGGAGTCCTGATTTATCCAGGTTGCTCTGTCTTCTTCAGTGGCTTCAGATGTTGGGCTAACCTGGAATCCCTTTTCTTCAAGACGTTCTTTTTTGCAAGCAGGTAGTAATGCAATAAGTGTGATAATTAAAATGACATGTATGTTTTTCATATTAGAAATTTAGTTTCTCTTTATTATTTGGTTTCCTTCAAAATATGCTAGTGCACCCACTACCAATATCTGCAAAACCAAAAAGCCGCGACCGTATATGCTCGCACTTTCAAAATGTAAAAATAACAGAACCGCACTTATAATTGTCCACACCCAATTAGCGGAAACTAGTATTCTGAGAAGGAGTATTGAAATATTAATTTGTTGAATAAGTATAAATGCTACGATTGAATAAGATAAGGTTATTGCAAAAATAAGCAAGAGCAGGTTGAAAGTAAGTCCGAAAATATTCGATAAAATATTTGTGATTATTAATCCAATTAATGCGGTAGTGAAACCAAGTATAAAATCAGCCCAAAGTAATCTTTTTAAAGTGGCGATATTTTTTAAGCTGTAATGCATAGGATTTGGTCAATAATAATTTTGATACAAATAATAGGTTGTGGTTTAAATTAAAACTAGCGACACCATAAAATTGCAATTTAATTATCAGAAAATACAAATATCAATCTCTTTATTGCGGATGAAGGCCATAAACTAATTTAATTTGTTGATTGAAAGGCCACTATTTTTCATTTATTATTTCAAGCGCCTTTTCCAACACCTCATCTTTACCTGCTCTAATTCCTTCAATTGTTGGTTTTACTTCAATATCAGGTATGATCCCGATTCTTTGGGTTTCAGTTCCATCAGGATAATATATTCCGATGCCGGTCATAACTGTTGTGTAGCCTCCCGGTAGTGGAATAAAAGATACATTTCCATCAGCACCTGAAGTTTGACTACCTATACTTATAACATGTGGGGCAGTTCTTAATGCCATTAAAGTAAACTCTGCATGGCTTTGTGTTGTCTCATTGAAAAGTAAAATGACCTGTCCTTTATAATGTTTTTTATTTTTCCTACCGCAAGAATAAGGTTCAGAATAATGATAAACTCCCGGAAATGAAATATCTGGTTTGGCAGACTTTACAAAAGGTGTGCGTTCAGGGTTTAAAAATTTTGCGATCTTATACATGGTTCCTCTTGGATAATTTCTTACATCAAAGATTATTGCTTTTGTATCTTTTAGTTCCTTCATTACCTTCCCTACTTGTTTTTTTTGAAGACTTCCCATATTCACATATCCAATATTATCGGAGATTATTTTATAGGTATCAATATTGCCCGAATTTCCCCATTGATAATTAAATTCAAAAAAATTGTATCTGTTGATGGTTTTTTGGATGGTATCACCATTTCTTTCAAAGGTTATAGTAAGGGTATCTGAATGGCCATTAAAAATTGCATAATAAAACTCCCGTAATTTAACTGCTTGATTGGAAGCGCTGATATATTTGGATTTTTCTTTTATTATATCTTCAATATTTATATTATTAACTTTTAAAAATACATCTCCAATTTGAATATCGTCTTTTTTACATAACGAGTCATTGTAAAATGATGTTACAATTGCTTTATTATCAATGATCTTATAAATAAAGGGTGCCCATTTTCGGCCAAAATATTGATTTGTATATTGAGTTACAAAATCAGCATGGCTATCATTTGTTTTTACAATTATTTCTAACATTGCAAGATGATATGCTACTGTATCGCTGGCAAATTTAAATTTAGGAATCATTTCGACAAGAACATTTTCCCAATTTTCGCCAATTACATATTTGTAGGGAAAAAAATAATTTATAATATTCCAATATCTGGAAAGAGTCAATAAGCGTAATTCAGCAGACGGATAAACAGAGTCGGCATATGCTTTTTCATTTTTATAACCAGTGTTTCCAACAAATTTTGTTTGTTGCACGTAATAATTTTCACCTTGATTTCTGTTTCGATGAATGTATTGAAGTTCGTCTATCAAACCAACCGTAAAAATAGAAGTATCCGTCAACCAACTAAGATCCAGATTGAATTTTAGACTGTCGGGTATATTGTTGTCACACTTTTTGCAGAATTTTATATCTCCTAAGCTTTTGATCCATTCTGCATAATAATTGTTTATTTCCTCTTTGGTTTTTAAGTTATTGATCGATTTTACTCCTTTGATAAATTCACTATCCCAATCAATTTCACCCTTTGCAATTTCCGGATGATAATACTTTAGAAATCCCCATAGTTTACAAAAAGTGGCGAACTTTTCAGTTTCATCCGATGATGCTTGCGAATAACTAGTGATAGAAAGTAGAAGGCAAATAAAAGTTAAGAGTAGCGTTTTCATCATGCGAAATAGTGGATTTCAAAATACAAATGATAGTTTTAGTTATGAAATATACCAACTGTAAATATATTCAAATTACAATACATTAAGCAAGTCATAATAGTAATTTATTTACAAATTCACAATTAATGTAATACCTTCCACGGCTGTGTGCGGTGAAAGGTTTAGATTGAATACTGTATTTCCAGAGTAATAAATAAGTATTGATAAGTTTTAGAAGAAATTGAGGTCATTTATTTTTTACATGCGGCGTATCTGAAACTATTTGCCAGACATTATTGGAATTCAAAATATATGTTTGGTAGGTTGTGAAAATTGCCTTATCTGATTCAAATATGACTTTGGCATTAGCTATATATTCATTGATATCTAATGACAATATCTCTACTCTGCGTTTTTCGCCACCGATCTTTCCGGCTTTTAATAGTGAAATATACTTTTCTTTCGTTAAAACAGTCGTTTTATCAGCTGTTGGAAAGTGATTGGCAACTACTCTGAAGTTTTCATTCAATAAAGTTTCTAATAATAGTGTATCTCTTTTTTCAACTGCCGAGGAAAAATTTGTTACAAGAGTGTTAATCTCTTCCTTTGCGGTGTGTGTTGTTTGACTGAAAAGTGTTGTAGTTACAATGGACAACATAATAGTTAGATTTAAAGATTTCATAATACAGTTTTTATTATATCAGTTCATTCTGATATAATGCAAAATTGTATTGTGCTGCAAGATTTCACCTGAGACAATTGTCACAAACTATAATGGTTACTTTTTCCGTCTTATCCGGGTAAGTGTTTCCCGCGTAACGCCTAAGTAGGAGGCGAGTTGCGATAAACTTACTCTTTGTAGAAACATGAGGTTATGCTGAAGGAGATAATTGTAGCGTTCGGCGGGGGAATAAATTTTGAAGAGATTGCCGTGTTCTTCCTGTGCAATGAGAAGTTGTTCTAGAAGTTTTCTTCCGAATGATTCTAATTCAGGTGAAACTTTATAGAGTTCTAGCAGTTTATCTTTATCGAATGCAAAGATGGTGGTTGTTTCTCCCGCCTCTATATTGGAGTCGGATGCGAAATCAGATCTCAAACTTTTTAAATTGGTTGTAAAATTATTTTCAAAAGTGAAATCCGTATTTATTTCTATACCGTCTTTTACTACATAAGTTCTCAGATACCCCTTTTCAACAAATAAAATTGTTTTGCAAACCTGTCCTTCTTTTAATATTATTTCTCCTTTTTTGAGATTATTTGCAGTGGTGATCTCAAAAAGTTTATTTATGCTGGAATCGGAGATCTCTGTGAGACCGGTAATTTTTTTATATAGCAGAGTTTGGTTATGGTCTGTCATATTTTAATGTAAAATTTAAAAACAATTTATGTTTAAAAGGGTTCTATTAATTTTATGGATATAAATAGGGTTCATTGTTTGCTGCCATTTTTCTCACGTTCTCCAACACTCTTTTCATATACGTTTTCCAAAAAGTTTTTGTAAATATCCAATTAGCTGGATAAAGTAACCCAATATTTGAATGCAAATGATAAGTATATTCCACCAATATTTTATTTGGTTCGAGTTCGGTGGTTTTCCATTCGCCGGTAAATTTTGTAAATCCCAACATCCAGGATTGAAAGTCACTGACTTCTATCTTCCAATATTTATTTTCTATGCGTTCAATTACTTTGTCCACGGAAGCCCAGCCGCCTTTTTGGGAAAGTGACTTAGCGACAAATACCTTTTTACTGTAGCCTGGTTTGCCCCAATTTTGATCCTCTGTACAATGGGTCACTTTTGGCATAATGCCATAACCCGTATGAACTTTTGAAACATCGCATAATATAGGGGTTTTAAAAGCTCGCTCGAGTGAGCAGTTGTATATGGTTTCTACTTTAATTGTTGTTATCATTTGGCTGTTTAAATTGTACTGTTCGTATATTTTATAAATTTTATTTGATCAATATTTATACATTATAATTATTGCATTCCATATTTTCCGAATTTACTTAAGTTTAAAACTGTAACACTTTTGCATTTTCTAACATCTTTTTTCCCTCCTCCCAAGAAGGCAATACATCTGCGTCATAGGTGAATGTTCTGATTTCTTTTGAAATATTTTTACTATTTTTCATGGCTTCCAGATGTGCGCCACTTTTGGCAAATTCTTTTAGTTCAGTTTCATTGTTCCAGAGTGTCATTGTGTAGTGTTTTGTCCAAAAACCATTTTTTTTAAACTCTTTGCAATTCGTAGCCTTCAACTGCTTTAGTATTTTGAGAGCTTGAGACGACAATAAAAAAAATTTGAACGGACCTTTTAGTTCAATTGAGGTTATTGTTACTTTCATTGTGAAATTATTTTTTTAAATTGGGTTTACACATCGATTTTAGAGGTATTAAGTTAATTTGTAGTCGGTTTGGTTTAACGATGGAAACAGTACAAATTTTTTTGCAAATTTAGTAAATATCAGCCAAACTCTACAGTAGGATAAGGATTTAACTTACCATTTGAGGATGGTCAATTATTTCGGAATAATTTGCACTAATTTGTAACTTACCTATTCTTCAGATCAATTCCAAATTTTCTCTGGTCAACTCTCCTTTTGTATTACCTGTGTTTAATGTAGTAGTCGGTTCAAATAACATCACCGAAACTTCCTTTTCAGCTACAGGTTTATGCTCAACCCCTCTTGGGACTACTAAAAATTCATTCTCTTTAATTTCCACTGTTCTGTCGCGGAATTCCATTTTAAATTGTCCTTTTAACACTAAAAACATTTCATCTTCATTTTCGTGCTTATGCCAGACAAATTCGCCTTGAAATTTAACTAATTTGATATGTTGTCCATTAAGCTCCGCCACTATTCTCGGATTCCAATGATCGTTGAACAGGGATAGTTTTTCGTTTATGTTAATTTTGACCATTCCAGATTTTTTTTTCATTTATGTAACAATTTCATATCTTATTGTATCACTTACTGCAAATTCCTTTTCTATATACCAGGTAATTATATCCTTAAATGTCAGATCAGTAACTTGTCTTTCAGGGATATTAAAATTTGGAAG
>JAYSYX010000110.1:0-1929 GCA_043727235.1 Bacteroidota bacterium | reverse complement strand
GCTATGGAAAGACCTATAGACCCGCAAACAGCCGAAATTTCATCAATTATCTTAACATATTCCTGATAACCTAGTCCGGCCCCGCCGTACTTATGCGGAAACGATAATTTAGTAATCCAATTATTAAAGTGATTGTTAAAATTGTAAGAAATCCACAACTTAACTTATTCCACTTCACTTTTTTGATTCAGTTTGCTGTGTTTGCGACCGTAGGCAAAATAGATAATTGCACCTGCTGCCATCCAAATTCCCAAACGTAACCAGTTTGGCCAACCGAGTCCATAGATCATGGCGGTGCAAACTAATATCCCAAGTATAGGAACGAGAGGAACAAATGGAGTTTTAAACTGGCGGGGAATTTCCGGATTCTTAACCCTTAAAATCCAAACACCGGCACAAACTAAAATGAATGCGAATAGAGTTCCGATACTTGTCATATCTCCCACAATATCACCGGGAACAAAGGCAGCGAATAAACCCACGAAAACAGCAAAAAGAATATTTGACTTATATGGTGTTCTGAATTTTGAATGGATATCTGAAAATATTTTCGGGACTAATCCATCGCGACTCATAGAATAAAATACCCGAGATTGTCCCATTAACATTACTAAAATTACAGAGGAAAAACCCGCGAGTATTGCCACAGTAACCAGTTTACCTAACCAGGAATAACCCTCCATATAAGTTTGAATGGCAAAGGTGACCGATGCCTCCTTTCCATTTGTTCGAAAGTCTTCCGTGGAGGCGACGCCGGTGAGCACATAAGAAAATAATATATAGAGGATTGTACAAATGGCAAGTGACCCTAAGATTCCCCAAGGCATATCCTTTTTTGGATTCTTAGCTTCCTGAGCAGCTGTTGAAACGGCGTCAAAACCAATAAATGCAAAAAATACAACTCCTGCCGCACCTAATATTCCTAATAAACCACCAAAATTGTGTGTTACCCCCTGATCATCAACATATTTAGTTGCCTCGGGAATAAAAGGAATATGATTATCAGGATTAATAAATCCCCAACCAAAAACAATAAATAATATAACAATTGCAACTTTTGTAATAACGATCAAACTATTTACAAGAGAAGAACCCTTCATTCCTCTTATAAGCAACCAGGTAAGTATTGTTATGATAAAAACTGCCGGTAAATTAATTATTCCGTGAATTACACTGCCATCCGCCGTCGTCATGGAATTAAAGGGCGAATGGCACCATTGATATGGTATCTCCGTGCCAAAATATCCAAGTAATTTATTTAAATACTCACTCCAAGCTATTCCTACCGTAGCAGCACCGAGTGCATATTCCAGTACAAGGTCCCAACCAATTATCCAGGCTACTAATTCGCCCATTGTAGTATAAGAATAAGTATATGCACTTCCTGAAATTGGAACCATGGATGCGAATTCTGCATAACATAGTCCCGCAAAAGCGCAACCAATTCCCGCAATAATAAATCCATAAGTAACAGCCGGTCCGGCATTGTTGGCAGCTGCGGAAGCAGTTCTAACAAACAACCCTGCACCAATAATAGCACCTACTCCAAGTGCAATTAATGCCCATCTTCCCAAAGATCTTTTTAATGTGGTTGCATCATCCAAAGGATCTGAGGCTTCGGCCAACAACCCTGTCAATGATTTTTTTCTGAATAATGGATTCGCCATATAAGTTTTAGTTAAGTTTATGATTAACACACAAACATAAATTATTTTTCAGATAATTCTGTTTTACCTTAACATTTATACTTGAAAACAATATTTAATTGTTTGATTTAAAGTTAAATCCCACTCCTGTAAAATTGTTTTTTGAGAGCCGAATGAATAATAATTAATAAAATTACCCCACCTTTAAGAAGCGTGTTATTTATTTACCTTTAGAAAATATTAAATATATCGGGTTTATTTATTTTAGGGTACTATATCAAAG
>JAYSYX010000109.1:0-12904 GCA_043727235.1 Bacteroidota bacterium | reverse complement strand
ATTACGGCTGCCCGATATTTTGGCGCAAAAACATATTGATGATGAAATTGGGTGTAAGTGTTTGACATTGTTTTTAAGGTTAAAAGGTTAAAAAAAGGATAATTGTAAGCTAAGATAAGATTTTTTTAAAATTTTGTATGGCCGAGTTTATATGGGATTATTTTTTATTAGATACGAAGTTACTTATTGGTAGCATTGTAGTTTTTCTTTGCCCAGTGCCTTTTTATATGTCATCCCTACGGGATTTGGATAGTCTTTCTTTTCATCTGTTACCGATATTTCGTCCCTAACGGGACTTGGGTTTGTTATCTAAAAATACTAACAGTTCCAATCCTATCTGGCTTCTTCCGCATAAACACCGTACAAATATAAATGTGAACAAAAGTGCCGTCCACCGTAGCGGATGGAATATCAGTAGTACAAAAGTGAAATCATACCCCAAGTGCCGTAGGCATGGAATATCGGTAACCAAAAACAATAGAGAGACCTAGTGCCGTAGGCATGGCATATAAAAATGTTTTGGTGGTAGAAAAATTAGAAATTTGAAATCAAATTCCCAAGGGATAAATCAATTCTTTCGACATAATTTCGAATTAATGCAGGCAAAGGGCGAACAATTATTTGAGCGGATAATTCCTACAATAATTACCAACTTCACAGAACAAACACATCCTGCAAAAAGAAATGGAAATTCTTTTAGAAGAAAGAAATATTATTTAACTTTATTTATTGAATTGAATATCGATCAATTTTATTTCTTCTGAAATAACCTTTGGGTGATATTCGTATTCAACATTATTAACCCTTAAAAACAAAATAATGAACGAAGCATTTATCCAGTATATCTGGAAGATGAAGTTGTTCAATACCACCGATTTAAAAACAACGGATGGTGAACCACTTCTTATTATTCACTCCGGTGAACACAATTTCCACTCTGGTCCTGATTTTACTAATGCGCGCATTAAACTCTCAGATACAATCTGGGCGGGCAATGTAGAAATACATATTCGCTCCGGCGATTGGAAAATTCACAAACATGTTTCTGATCGCGCGTATGATAATGTGATCTTGCATGTGGTATACGAACACGACGATACAGAAAATAAATTGCCGACATTAATTCTAAAAGACAGAATTGATGCAAAATTAATTTCACAATATAATTTCATGATGCAAACGAGCGCATGGATTCCCTGTGAAAAAAATATCAGGTTTACGGAGGAGATCATTATTAAAAATCAGCTCAACAGATTACTTACCGAACGTATAGAAAAAAAAGCATTAAATTTTGAGCAGCGTTTATTATTAAATACCAACGATTGGGAGGAAACCTGTTATCAATTAATTGCGCGCAATCTCGGCACAAATGTTAATGCAGAACCCTTCGAGCGCGTTGCAAGAAGTCTGCCCTACAAAACGATATTGAAACACATAAATAATCCCATGCCGGTGGAGGCGTTATTATTCGGACAAGCGGGATTTCTAGAAGGAAATTTCCGCGAATTATATCCCAATCAATTGCAATCGGAATATCAATTTTTAAAAAAGAAATATCAACTGGAAGGTATTCGTCCGCTGGAGTGGAAATTTTTGCGTATGCGTCCTGCTAATTTTCCAACCATACGCATGAGTCAGTTTGCAAATTTTGTTGCGGCAAAAGAAAAAATATTTTCCACCATTCTCGAATTAAATGATATCAAAAAAATAAAAAAATTATTTGAGGTGAATGCTGGCGATTATTGGAAGGAACACTATCATTTTAAAAAAGCTGTTGCAATAAAATCGGCAGCACTTGGAGATGATATGATCAATTTGATCCTGATAAATACCATCTCACCCCTCTTGTTCCTATATGGTCAGAAAACCGGGGAGACACAGTTCATTACACGGGCAGTGGACCTTCTGGAGAATCTGGATTCAGAAAACAACAATATTATCCACAAGTGGGTCTCCCTTGGCTTAAAGCCCAAACATGCCGCCGAAAGCCAGGCCTTACTTGAATTGAAGAAGAGTTATTGCGATTATAAACGTTGTCTGGAATGTGCAATCGGTCACAAAATTTTGAAATCTGAAAAAGATTTATAAATTTTGTATACAGAAATGTTGTACCGACTCAAACATCTTATCGAAACCGGCGCCTTTGGCGTATGCTCCTGGCTAGGGGATAAAATGGGCATTGCCTCAAGTCGCGTGCGCCTCTTCTTCGTATATGTCACATTTCTCACCTTTGCCTCTCCTGTCATCATTTACATGATCCTTGCCTTTTGGATCAATATGAAGAATTATGTAAGGGATAAGATTGATCCGGTGAGGGATCTTTGAAATTAATTTTCACTTTTAGTGTTATTATTAGAGTTAACTCTCTATTTACACACCATCTCAAACAACTTTATTAAATTTACCTATGCACAACATCAAAGATGTTATAACTATTGACCCTGAAACACTTGCTGGGCAACCTGTTTTTAAAGGCACCCGCGTTTCGGTTGAATCGTTGTTTGATTATCTTGAAGAGGGTATTTCAGTTGATGAGTTTCTTGCCGAATTTGATACCGTTACTAAAGAACAGGTAATTGCGGTAATAGAAATCGCCGGCAAACTACTTTCTTCTCAAAACATTGGTGAATTATATGCGATTGCTTCTTGATGAGAACTTGCCCAAAAAGCTAAACAAGGAAGTTTCGTTTTCTCTTTAATATTTTCTATAAATTATATTAATTCCTTATCTTTGATAGTATCATTTGATACTATCATGAAACCTCCATACCATATAAATTCTCGAATCCTTCGCCTTATCAGCTCCATTTCTGAAAAGTTGGGTGCCGTAAATGCATATTATCTGAATAAACCTTCTCCCCAATTAAGAAAACAAAACAGGATAAAAACTATTCATTCTTCTCTGCAAATTGAAGGAAATTCTTTAACGGAAGAGCAGGTAACTGTTTTATTGGAAAACAAAAAAGTAACCGGACCTAAAAAGGACATATTGGAAGTATTAAATGCAATAAAAATTTATGAGGACATTAAACGTTTTAAACCATATTCAAAAAGATCATTTTTAAGTGCGCACAAAAAATTAATGTCTGGATTAATTGAAAGTGCAGGGAGCTATCGCAGGAAAGGTGTTGGTATTACAAAAGGAACAAAGATAACGCATATTGCACCCTCCGCTTTAATTGTTCCTAATCTGATGAAGGATCTTTTCAGTTATTTAAAAAATCATGATGAATTACTGTTGATAAAGAGCTGTGTTTTTCATTATGAAATGGAGTTCATTCATCCTTTTGCAGATGGAAATGGTAGATTAGGTAGGTTTTGGCAAACGCTGATCTTATTACAGGAATATGAGGTATTTGAATTTTTACCCTTTGAATCATTGATCAGAGCCACGCAGGCTGATTATTATAAGGCATTATCGCAAAGTGATAAGGCAGGAAATTCAACTATATTTATTGAATATATGCTCGGGGTAATTGATTCTTCTCTTTCAGAACTTTTAATGCTGGGAAATATCAATCTGACCGACCTACAACGATTGGACTATTTTAAACAAATGCACAATAAACCATTTAGTCGCAAAGATTATATGTTGGTTTTCAAGCATATTTCATCAGCAACTGCAAGTCGCGATCTATTAAAGGGTTATGAGTCAGGACTTTTACGAAAAACAGGTTTAAAAAATAAAACGCAGTACGAGTTTAAATAATTGAATCGTGAATTCCAATTTCAAAAAAAATGTGAAACCCCAAGTGTCCCCACTCAAAATTTCACATTAAAGGTTTAGGAATAGTGCCCGGGACAAGATTCGAACTTGCACACCCTTGCGGGAGCTAGAGATTCTTGCGTAAAAAGATGATAATACGAGTAATAAGACAATATTTCCAGAATGTAAAGTACTTATTTGAGAAAAACTTTTTTAGTGTAACTTAGATTGGCATCATAAAGCTTGAAAATTAAAATTCCGGAAGGTAAATCTGCTATATTGATTAGTGTAGTTGCACTAGATAAGTTAGCCTCTTTAACTACTTGCCCAGCTAGATTAACTACCACACAATTGGCATTTACCTGACTTTCATCAATTTCAATAATTATCTCCTCCCCACCTAATCTGATATTCGGTTCAGCAATTATTTTATTATCCGCTTCCGTTATTAACATTCCTGCATTTAATCCATTTCCACAATCAGGATTATACGCAAAGTCTTTAATTGTGAG
This sequence comes from Bacteroidota bacterium, assembly GCA_043727235.1. Lineage (GTDB taxonomy): Bacteria > Bacteroidota > Bacteroidia > Chitinophagales > BACL12 > UBA7236. The sequence continues at coordinate 8,686 of JAYSYX010000109.1, read as the reverse complement.
AATATCTAATGAATCTGACAAAATACATCTAACCCAACCATAATATTCACAATTTTCATCCTCCCCTTTGAATTTAACTCCAATAAATTTATCCTCGTCAATACCAGAAGCCCAATTTCCCAAGTTTGCATAGTCCCAAGGGGTAAGTGGAATGAAATATAAACAGCTCATTTCACGATCCTTTAATGTAATGTATTGCCAATAATCATCATTAAATTGTGCTGAATTATTAATTGGATCACTGTAATTTAATGGACTTACGATATCATTTCCAGAGATTACTTCTGTCCCAATTATGGAATTTCCTGTATTCACACAAGTAAATCCAAAAATAGCTATAGAGTAACAAATTATATCTGAGGTGTTAGAGGTATGTAATATAATTTTTTCAAAATTGAAATCATTAATTGAATTATCATCTAAATCTATATAGAAATTCCCCTCATCAAGGATAATATCGGGTTCCAGGTCAGTATATATTACCTGTCCGATACTAAATTTTCCACCTATTAAAATAACACTTGCCAGAGTTGAATATTCTTTCAAACTAAACTTCCCTTTACCCATATCAATTTATTTTAACTAATTGTTACTTGCATTAATTGATTTGTTCAAATATTGAAGATAATCAATCCTTTTCACCAACTTAAATCGACATTCTTTAAAAAATGTGAAATGTTATCTAAAAAAAATGTGAAACCCCAAGCGTCACCACTCAAAATTTCACATTAAAGGTTTAGGAATAGTGCCCGGGACAAGATTCGAACTTGCACACCCTTGCGGGCGCCAGCCCCTCAAGCTGGTATGTCTACCAATTTCACCACCCGGGCGAAGCGCAAAGGTAATTGAGAATTGACAATTGATAATTGATAATGAGGGAAATATTTAAAAACCTAAGCTTTTTAGTCTAATTGAAGCAATAATCTGAATTGGAAGATGCTCATTATAATTGACAATTGACAATTGACAATTGATAATGAGGAAATATTTAATCCATAAGTTTTTGGGCTTAATTGAAGCAATAATCAGAATTGGAAGATACACAGCAGGTTGACTACCATAGTCAGTTTTTGATACTCATTGAAGCTTAAATGTGAAGCGGAGGCTCCGAATCAGGTTACCGCCAATTATCAATTATCAATTGTCAATCATCAATTCTACTTAAATCGTGGATGAAACTGTATCAACGTCGCCCTCAAAAACTCTCTGTCAAGGTGCGTATAAATCTCCGTGGTTGTTATGGATTCGTGGCCGAGCATTACCTGGACAGCGCGGAGATCGGCGCCGCCTTCTATGAGATGGGTGGCAAAACTGTGGCGAAATGTGTGGGGGGAGATGGATTTTTTTATTCCGGCTTTCTCCGCTAAAACCCTCAGTAACATAAAAATATATACCCGGGTGAGTTTTTTGCCTCTGCGGTTTAGAAAAACATGATCCTCAAATCCTTTTTGAACATTTATGTGATTTCTGACCGTGGTTTTATATATCTCAATGTATTTTAAGGCACTGTCGCCAATAGGAACCAGTCGCTCCTTGTCGCCCTTGCCTCTTACTTTAATATAACCACCATCGGTAAAAATATCGGAAACTTTGAGTTCCACTAATTCGGTAACACGTAATCCGCAGCTGTATAATGTTTCATAAATTGCCTTATTGCGCTGCCCTTCCGGAGTGCTCAGATCGATGGCATTTATTATTGCGGTAATATCTTCATAACTCAGTGTGTCGGGTAATTTTCTTTTTAATTTTGGCAATTCCAATAATTGTGAAGGATCATTATTGATATGATCTTCCATCAACAAAAATTTAAAAAATGCACGAATTCCGGAAACAATTCGTGCCTGCGATTTGTCGTTCAAACCCATTTCATATAAAAAAAGCAGAAATCCCTCCAGATGTTTTCTTTCAATTAATTCGGGAGCGGTGGTATTATTTTGCGTGGAAAGAAATTGCACCAGTTTATTGATATCACGCAAATAAGCTTCTACAGAATTCGGCGATAAGGACCTTTCCAATTGCAGATATGTTTTAAATTCCTTTATTGCCGACTCCCAATTCACGGTGAAAAGTTAATGCCAATAAAAGGAACGCTAGTTTTGTTTATGCTATTTCGTTTTGTGAATAATCGTAAATTTGTCCACTTATGAAAATCTGCATCATCAATGGTCCCAATCTCAATCTTTTAGGTACAAGAGAACCTGAAATATATGGCAGCACTACATTTGAGGATTATATGATCACCCTGAAACAAAAATTTCCGGATGTGGAATTATCCTATTTTCAAAGTAATTGGGAAGGGGGAATTGTAGATAAATTGCATGAGGTTGGTTATAGTTATGATGGGATTATTATCAATGCCGGAGCTTATTCGCATACCTCCATTGCTATTGCCGATGCAATTTCCGCAATAAAAACTCCGGTTGTGGAAGTGCATATTTCCAATACTTTTGCACGGGAGGAATTTCGACATAATGATGTTTTGACTGGGAAATGCAAGGGGTTGATTGTGGGGTTGGGGTTGGAAGGGTATGCGCTTGCGGTAAGGTATTTTTTGGATCTCTGAGATTAATCATTCCTCTTTTACTTCAATAATATTAGTTGTTTTAGGAACTCATTTATACCTATAATAAAAATTATTCTTCGAGTTAATAATTACGGTTACATCAGTTTTGCCACCTTTTGCTTGACCAAAAGGTGGCGCCAAAAGTCAAGGGCTTCACCATGCAGCTTTATGTCCCTAATGCTTGCCACACGGAGCGAAAAAGGCGCCTATTCAACCGGTAATTTATCCTTCGATTTAAAAATTGATTTAAGATCAATATATTACTTTACATGATGGTGGCGCTTATTTTCGCTCAAATCCTGCTAACATTTGAGCTTTTGTTTTATTGTGGCGGCGCATAAGGGACATTAAAGCTACATGCTGAGGCCCGCTTCCGTCTCCGTTAACCAGTATGGAGGAATATATAATTTGTTAGCTGATACAATTTAATTAGTTATCGTAAAATAAATTGTTTCAGTACTAACCTGTTATAATTCTGTAAATTTTTTCTTTTTTCTAATAAAATGTTGCCAGACGACGCTGCCGGAGTAATAGCCTTTTTGTCGTACACGGGAAGAATTAATTCGCACTTTGTGATATAATCTCCAGTTGTCGAAACGTTTTTTAAATTGGAGGGGAAGAGATAAAAAAAAGTGCCAGTCTGCTCTGAAAATTGCAAAGGCTTCAGGCCATTTTTGTTGTAATAATGCTTTTATAAATGCGACATTATCCAATAATATTCGCGTAGGTATTTTCCATATTAATTCATGCGATTCGTAGTTTTTGAACTGCATGAATAAATTATTGCGGAAGTTGAGATATATCTTGTGCGGACTGTCCTTTGGTAAACTCCCTCCACCAACGTGATACACAGTTGATTCGGGAACATACATGATCTTATAACCTGCTCTTTTAAATCGCCAGCAGAGATCCACTTCCTCCATGTGAGCAAAAAAATCGGGATCAAAACATTTAAATCGTTTGAAAAGATCTGCGCGGACAAAAAATGCTGCTCCGCTTGCCCAGAATATTTCATCGGAACTTTGATATTGATTGGTATCATTTTCCAACGATTCAAAAATTCTTCCTCTGCAAAAAACATATCCCAATTTATCAATATATCCTCCCGCGGCTCCGGCATGTTCGAATAAATTTTTATCGTGATAAGCTAAAATTTTAGGTTGACATGCAGCGATATTCACATCACTTTCCATTAATTCAACAAGTGGTTCGAGGCAATTTTCGCTGAGCTCCACATCCTGATTTACAAGAAAATAATAATCTGCCACAACCTCTTTTAATGCAATATTGTATCCTTTGGCAAAACCTTCATTTGTTTTGATGGATATAATTTTAATTTCAGGATAATTTTTTTGAAGAAATTCGATGGAGTTATCGGTAGATGCATTATCAGCAACATAAATATCCAATGGTTGATATTTTACCTTGACAACCGACGGTAAAAATTGTTCAAGAAATTTCTGACCGTTCCAGGAAAGGATCACTAAAGCAACAACCGGTTTGTAAAGAATGTCTTCGGGAAGCATGCACAGGTAAAGATATGTTAAAATTCATACATATCAACTGCCCTGTAACCGCCAACCTTATCCTCCACACTTTCATTATCGAAATTCAGCACTTCCGATGGAGAGGCTACATTCTCATACAATTTAACCTTCCATCGCGCATCATGCAATTCGCCGCGGGCATTGGAATGCATGAGAATATAATCGTTCGACACCATGGTAGGCTCATAAAAAGCAAATCCGATATTGGTTTGTTTATCAGGCAAGGTGGTATAAAACCAGATCTCGTAAGGATACGCACCCGCTTCATTTACAGCGGTTACAACATCATATGGAGCGCCATATTGCAAATAAACGCGCCCTCTGTCCGTTTTATAACCGGGTCGGGAAGGCGTTCCGAAACTCTGATTTGCCGATTTAACGAGTTCGAGATATTTAAGCCATTCTTTATAGGGATCAGCGGCATTTCTTTCCACCCAAAAATTATATAATACCTTTTTTTTGAGTTCAACATCAACACGCGGGGTCACAGATTCGATAAGATTCAGGTCAGAGGAACTCGCTAAAGGTTTTATCACATCCAAAAAATAATCCAATTGTTCTTCAGTATATACATCGGCAAAAGTTCCGCTGGTATTTATCATTTTTATATTTTCCCATGCATTGATAGCACCAAAATTCGCCCGCTGAATAAATACCTTTTTTTGTGTGACTAATTCATTTTTTTTATTTTTAACTTCTACCAATAAATTATAATTACCTCCCGGAAGATCGCTGATATCAATTTCTTTAATAAAAGAAACAACAGGTTGCACTTGTAATTTACTGTATTGGAAAAATTCCTGATTAAATTCGTCGGTTGAAGAATTTTTGATGGAATATGTCACCATAAATTGATCATCGCTGAGGTATTTATCAGAATTATATATCTCCCCATAAAATATAATGGATTTTTTTTCAGAGGAGAAAAAATTAATCGGGTGTGGTTGTAGTTCCAATCCGTTTTTAGTGAAATTATTTTCTTTTGAAGAGGACTTATAGGACTCTACGAATTGAATATCTGATATTTGAACGGAATTTTCCACAAAGGCAGTAAATACTTCCGTATTAGTGAAGAAATTATCCGGATCATTTACATCAATTATTTTTACCTCTACTGATACTGTAGTATTTGGAATAAACAAACGTTTTTGATCCATAATGCTAAAATTGATAGCGGTGGTGTCATAAACAATTGGTGTATTGAGTTGATATTTGTCGAAGTTTACAACCTTATCTCCTTCCACGATCAAGATCTGAACTTCTACTGCCCCTTTGTATCCTCTTGGTTTCTCGGGCAGATATTTTATGGCATTTGCACCGGCAATTAAATAGGTTTCCACATAAGCACCTTCACCCGGTAGCATGAACATGCACGATCTTACGGTGGTATTTTCTGATAGTGTTTGGGAAAAAGTAAAGTTGGCCGACAAAAATATTGCTGCGGATAAAACAAATATTTTTTTCATAGAACGAAATTTATGTTAAAATTACAGTTTCTTTAGTTTACTCGATAATTTTAGTATCATATTAATGTCAGAAAAAGGAACAAATGCTCTCTTAATAGAACCGCATTATCTACCCTCTATTTCCTGGGTGTTGCAGGTTGCGCATTATGATACGGTGTATCTGGATGTCAGCAGTAACTTCGTGAAAGCCAGTTACAGAAACAGATGCAAGGTGTTGAGTCCGAACGGAGTTCTAACTTTGAGTGTGCCCCTTTCCAGAGCAATGGGCTCTCGAGATACCATGAAAACTGTTAAAATTTCTTATGAAGAGAACTGGCAAAAAATTCACTGGATGACCTTGATGAGCTGTTATCGTCGCTCTCCATATTTTGAATTTTTTGAGGATACACTGGCACCTTATTATGAAAAAAAATATGAATTGTTAATTGATCTTAATTATGATCTGCTTCAACTTCTGTTTAAAATATGTAAGGTGAGAACGGAAATTCGTTTCACTCAAGAATATATTGAACCCGGAACGGAAGGATTTGATGATTTCAGAAATATTATCACACCAAAATCAATTAATCCCTTAAATATGCAATTGCCGAAGTATCCACAGGTATTTTCAGATCGCTTTGATTTTTTTAGTGACCTTAGCATGATAGACCTTATTTTTAACGACGGAAAAATTAATTTAGCAAAATTATAAAATCAAAGACATGAAAAATTTTATACTATTATTTTTATTATCAGCGGTTATTACCAATATTACTGCACAACAACCGGCATTTATAACGGATAGTCTGGATATTTATATTAAACGAGAAATGGAAAGGTGGAAAATTCCGGGAGTGGCAGTTGCAATTGTAAAAGATGGCAAAACCATTGTTGCAAAAGGTTATGGCGTAAGTGATATTGAAACTAAACAAAAAGTTGATGAAAACACGCTTTTCATGATTGCCAGCAATACTAAATTATTTACCGGTTCGGCACTTGCAATGTTGGCAAATGATGGAAGATTGTCGATGGAAGATAAGGTGGTGGAATACCTTCCTTATTTCAAAATGCACAATGAAACTTTAACTCCAATTGTAACTATTGAAGATATTTTATCACATCGATTGGGATTTGAAACCTTTCAGGGCGATTTTTTTAATTGGGGAAATAATGTTTCGAGACAAAGGATAATAGAAAATATCGGCAATAATGAAGCAGTTCATGAATTTCGTGATACCTGGGGTTATTGCAATGCAGGATTTGTTACTGCAGGGGAAATAATTCCTGCTGTAACAGATACAAGTTGGGATGATTTTATTTTACACAATTTTTTTATTCCCATGGAAATGAACCGCTCATCCACCACGCATGAAAAAATAGTTGCCGATAAAAACGCGTGTAAACCTTACACTATGTCGAGCGGAAAATTAGTGGAACTTGGTTACGATAATTTAAATAATATCGCAGCATGTGCAAGTATTAATTCCTGCGTGAACGATCTTTCTCATTGGATGATAACTCAATTGGATGAAGGTAAATACAAGGGAAAAGAAATTATTTCTGAACAAGCACTCATGGATACCAGACTTCCAAGATCAATAGTAAGTGACGGTCGCTCCGGTTTATATAAATCGCAACATTTTGATCTCTACGGATTAGGTGTCAATTTAAATGATTATGAAGGCCGTCAATTGGTTTGGCATACAGGTGGTGCAGATGGATTTGTTACCACTGTTTGTATGATACCTGATGAAGAACTTGGAATTACTATTCTGACAAATACTGATGCGAATTATTTATTTCTTGCAGCCTTATATCAGATAGTGGAAGCATATTTTGAAATGCCTTACAGAAATTTAAGTTCTACATTTCATAGTTTTTATGAAAGAAACGAAAAAGCAAAAAATGAGGAAATTGAAACATGGTATGCAACTGCAGCAAAAGGTGCAAAGGCGGAATTGCCGCTAAAAGAATATGCAGGAACATATTTCAATAGTGTTTATGGAAAAATGGAAATTAAATTGGAAAAGGGGAACCTCAATATGTATTTCGAACATCATCCGCAGCTTACGGGAAAATTGCAACTTTTAAAAGGCAATGATTTTGTGTGCACTTATGATCCCATAAACTGGGGAGTTAAAGAAATACCATTTACGGTGGAAAATGAAGCAGTGGTTTCAGTAACCGTTACTATAAATGATTTCATCGATTTTATGCCATATGAATTTATTAAAGAGGATTAAATGACGGAGGTATATTCTGCAGTAATTTCTCCGCCCTTTGCCATTGCCGAACCTATTAAAATTTTTAAACAAGGTTTGGAATCGGTTATTGGAAAATATGCATCCTTTTATTCAGATCCTTCCATCATTTTATTTGCAGCTATGGGAGATGAAAATAAAATTTCCCAGATAGAAAAACGTATGGAGATCATTTGCAGAAATCAGATACCTTTTACTATTCATTTAAAAGATTTTGATGAATTTTATAATAATCGCACCATTTTTATTTCCACTGATGATCAATCTAAATCGCATTTAACAACCTTAAGGAAAAAATTATCCGCAGAAATAAAAACGGCAAAATTTGATGAGGATGTAGATTTTAACGTCGGCAAGATTCCGCATATCACCATCGCCCGCACCCTCTCCGAAGACCAATATCAGGTTGCAAAAAAATACTTTGCAAATAGAAAATATGAAGCAAATTTTGAATGCAATTCTATCACCTGGAGAAAATTAGTGAAGACGGATGTGTATTCGAATTATGAGACAGTGAGGAGTTTTTCGTTTGCGCAGAAGAATTTGAGTTTGTTTTGAAGGAGACACGAGTATCGGGAATCGGGAATCGGGAAAACAAAGGGTGGGGTTTGGATTGATTTGGGATTGGAAGTTGAAGTCTGGAAAGAATCGGAGAAAAATTATAGAGTGGAAAAAAAGGGCACGCGGATGACGCTGATTTGGCGGATTAAAAAAAGGATAAAAAATAATTAGATAATTTAGATTTTAATAATAAAAGGATTAAGGTGTTTTCTAATCATTAAGTGATGAACAATATTTTCGGAGCGAGTGAGGCTCTCGCTCTCGAGGGTCTACTAACGGATCAACCCAAAAATTCAACAATTCGAAGAA
>JAYSYX010000108.1:0-39342 GCA_043727235.1 Bacteroidota bacterium | reverse complement strand
TCCATCTATCTTAAAAAACACAATGGTAGTTATGTTGTTCCAGTAATAACATTTTGGTGGAACTCCCAAGCGCCATAATTCGGTGTTTATCACTTTGTGATCAGTCTTACATGACGCATCAGCATGCCAGGAATAAATGGAGTCTTTGGGATTATTTTTCGTTTTGATGGAAATATTTGGCCTGTCCATTAAATGACTCTGAAATTTTTCAAAATCTTTTTTTTGCTCCCACACCGGAAAACTGTCATTATCCAATTCAGATGTCAGGAATATGTCAAAGCTTCCACAACAGGATCCGGAAAGAGAATAAGAAATATCGGGTTTGAAATTGCAAATTATAGGAATATTAATATTTGAAGCTGCAGAGGAAAAAACCAGCGTGTCAAACTTTGGATAATTTGTTCCTATCCAACTTCCAATACTATTTAATTGATATTCTTTTCCGTTAATTAAAACAGTCTGAAAGCCAAACGCTGAATTTAATCTGAATGCATTTTGAGTATAACAAGAACCTGATGCGAGCAAAAAAATTATCGCAATATAAATTAACTTTAATTCCCTCATGTCAAAATGATAAACTTTGAATCATGTTTATTATTATATCAAAGAAATAATTCTTATAAATTACAATTCAGAAGTTAAATCTCATCCCATAATTAAATCCAACCTGGCTGTTCAATTCTCAATTCTTTAGTAATCGAAAGCCCGAATGTAAAATCCAACCCGGCTGTTCAATTGTCAATTATCAATTGTCAATTATCAATTGCTCACTCCTCTTTCTTAAAATCACCTCTCTGCCAGGCTTCAATAAATTCTTTCCAGGCGAATACATCGAAGATGCGCATTGGAGGGTATTGACCGGCATAATAGATCTTTTGACCAAGAAGTTTTGTTTGATAATCGGCATTCATATCGGCATCCATCGCCATTGCTTCTCCGAGTTCTTTTAATTGTTCGCGTTCGAGATTTTTTCGGGCAGTTTCGTAATAATCATCGGGAATATTATAGGATAAGAATGCATTTTTAAAGTCTTCTTTGGAGGGCCAGGGGTAAATAATTGTTTCCGCTAAAAAAATAGTGTCTTTGGTCATTAATTGTATAACGGAATATTTATTATCCGTCAAGTTCAAGGGAATTACAAAAATTTCATCTTTATAACCAACAGCAGTAAATTTTACGCTATCACCTTTTTCGGCCACAAAGGAAAAGAAACCATTGAAATTACACGTAGTTCCGTTTCCATTGCGCAGGGAAATAATATTTGTATATGGAATTGCCATAAGACTATCACTAGACATTGTAATACCTGAAAATTGTATTACACTATCTACAGTTTGTGTCTGTGCACTTTTGATGATAAGTAAGAATGACAGTAGAAATAATATACGCATCGTTAAATTTGAGGCAATCCAAAGATACGTTTATTGTAAATAGGAATAATTATTAATGATAAAAACTGAAGATAAATAATTAGTTATGATTATTCTTCAATAGAAAACATTCCAAACCTTGTCATTGATGATGCACCTTGTGCTGAGCTTGCACCTGTAAATACTGCGGATTTTGGGGCAGCTTCACTTTGCATAATACGCACATTTGTAGCGCCTTCGTAATCTGATGAAGAAAAAGTATAGGATTTTTCGGTAGCTATTGTTATTCCCATATGCACTAACAATACGAGTGCAAGTAGAATGGTTCCGGTTAACTTTTTCATAGACTTTCTGGTTTTATAGTGCCAAATTACTGCCCTTAAAAACCGTTGCCAAGTACAAATACAATAGGGTTATCAATCACTTTTTCTTATGTTAAAAAAGGTTTATTTAACCAAAAGTGCTGCTATTGCTCATATTTAAGATATGTTAAATGAATATTTCATGACAAAAATGTCCCCTTATCGGTACTGACCTCGAATGGGGGCAACAAAAAACCCCTCCCGTTTACAGGAGAGGTTTTTGCTTGATTTAACCCCTAAAAATTAATAAAGAACCTTTATTTTCTTAACTATTTTTTCAGAACCGGATTCAATACTTATAAAGTAAATACCTTCTTTCAGTTCACTTATATTTAAAGATGTTGTTTTTCCAGTCACTGGGTAATTTGACATCTCCTGGCCTAACAGATTGAGTATTCTTATTGTGCCGGTTTCAACTTCAGAGCTAATGCTAATGAAATCAGTAGCAGGATTCGGATAAACCTCAGTACTATTGATAGTTCGGATGGTTTCTACGTTCATTTCGCCTTTTCCGCTCGATTTTGCCGTATTTTCCTCATTTCCAACACCTGTTGACCCGTTTTCGGTTGAATTATCCGATAAACCACTAACAGTGTATTCAGATTCAAGATCTTCCCCGTCAGGTTTCAAACCACTCAAATTATCAATCTCAGGAACATTAGAATCCTCAGATCTCACCCTGGAGCTACTTTGTGCAAATAATACTGCCGATAAGGCAAGTAATAAAGCGGAGAGAATAAGTTTTTTCATAGAAATAAATTTGGTCAACTTAATAATGATATACGTTTCTATTCTGAATTAGTTCTAAAATTAGATGCTGCATTAGCACTTCTTAAAGACAAATATACTAATTTATCGGAATATAAATAAAATTTTAATGTTTTTTATAATATATAACTTACTGACAATCAATTAATTAGTTTTAAAAATGGTAAATCTTGCCCACTTTATATCGGTTAAAGAAACTGTTGATCCGCTGTGAACTTCGAATCCTTTGTTAAATTTAGCCGAATTTTTTATGTTTCAAAATAAGGCAATAGTCATTTTAAGAACTTTTACCGGTCAGGAAGTTCGTCTTTTCGACGACTACCTCCGTTCCCCATTTTTTAACAAAAACCAAACCATAATACAAGCTTTCGATATAATTAAGTCTTGGCATCCAATTTATGAACATCCAAACCTTGAAAGAAGTTTGCTTTATAAGCTGATTTTTAAGGAGGAGCTGTTTGACGAACAGAAACTCCGATATCTAATGACGGATCTCACTAAACATTTGGAAGAATATCTCTGTTTTAAGGCTATTTCAGAGGAACAGATCTTTAAGTATCATTTATTATTATATACCTACCGTCTTCGTCGTTTAGATAAAGCCTTTCTAAATACACTTAAACTCGCTGAAAAAACATTAAAAGAACAACCGCGAAGAGATGTGAGTCATGCATTTTATGAATACCTGATAGAAGAAGATAAATATCGTTTTATGTCTGACCGTCGCGAACATCTGCATGAAACAAATTTACAACAGGTGGTCGACAATCTGGATAAATATTATATCCTGAATAAAATGCGATATTCTGCAGAGATCATTAACAATAAAAATGTAGTTGCAATTAATTATAAATTATTCCTTTATGATGAGATCATGAATCATATCAGGCATAACCCTCTTGATTATGTACCCTCTGCAAAAATTTATTACAATATCATTTTAACACTAACGGAACCTGAAAATAAGATACATTACATCAACCTGCTCGATCTTTTAAAAGAACATCATTTATTATTTTCGAAAGAAGAAATATTTGAGATGTATGTATACGCTAAAAATTATTGTATCAGAAAGATCAATCACGGCGACATCGAATACATACGCGAATTGTTCGATCTTTATAAGGTGATGTTAAAGGACAGAATAATTTTCAAAGAAAATTATTTGTCACAATTCGATTATAAGAATATAGTTTACCTAGGACTCAGGATAAATGAATTTGAATGGGTAAAACATTTCATCATCAAATATAATGAACACCTTGATCCGGCTATACGACAAAATGCCTTTACTTTTAATATGGCCTATTATCACTTCTTCCAAAAAAATTATGATGAAGTGCTTACCCTACTTCGTTCTGTAGAATTCACCGATTTTTATTATCACCTCGATTCAAAATCGCTATTACTCAAAACCTATTTTGAATTAGAAGAAACGGATGCACTTTTTTCGCTGGTTGAAGCATTTAAAATTTATATTAAACGCAATAATCTTATTCCCGGTTATCAAAAATCCGGATACAATAATATGATCAAACTCTGCTCCAAATTGTATAAATGGAAATTAAATCCAAAAAATAATTTACAGGATATTATCGACGAATTTAATACAACAAAACCTGTTGTTGATATATTATGGATGCGGAAAAAATTGGAAGAAATGCAGGGGTTGGCGGAGAAGTTGACGGGGAATTGGAGGCGGTAGGAAGATTCGAAGGGAGAAGATTCGAAGAATCGAAGGGGAAGGTTCTAAGGAAATGAGGGAAGGAAGGCGAGGGAAAGGTTTAAAAAGGGGCACGCATTTTAACTGAAAATTTTACAAATTTCAACTAACTTTTAATAAGCAATAAAAATTTCAATCTAAAGACAACTTAGTCCCGTGTCTCGATTCCCGATACCCGTGTCCACTTAAAGATTCGAAGGGAGAAGATTCAAAGAATCGAAGGGGAAGGTTCTAAGGAAATGAGGGAAGGAAGGCGAGGGAAAAGTTTAAAAAGGGGCACTCATTTTAACTGAAAATTTTACACATTTCCACTAACTTTTAGTAAGCAATAAAAATTTCAATTTAAAGACAACTTAGTCCCGTGTCTCGATTCCCGATACCCCTGTCCACTTAAAGATTCGAAGGGAGAAGATTCGAAGAATTGAAGAGAAGGTTCTAAGGAGCATCCTTCTCTAAAGCTACGGATGCTAAAAAAGGAAGGAAGTTAGGTAAAGGTTAAAAAAGGGGCCTTGGATTTGTTTGAAAATTTTACACACTGCCACTAACTTTTAGCCATCAATAAAATTTCCCAATCCAAATCAAACAATCCCTGCTACCCACGTCCCGATTCCCGCATCCCGCTACCCGCGTCCCGATTCCCCTTCCCCGGTTCCCCCAAATTCTAACTACCGCCTCGAAAAATATCCTCTAAACCTTCTTTTTCCAACCTGTCCCCAGTTAAAATTGTAAATTAATGTGCATTCTGTGTGTAATCTTCATAGTTTACTGCGAAAGGCATTTATTCTATCCTTAATTTTGCAGCAATTTTTAAATACTAAGCAATTGAAACTTCGAATAGCCACCAACGAAAAATTTGAAAATCGCCATTTAGGCCCCCGCGATCACGATGTAAAGGAAATGCTTAAAGCAATAGATGCCGATTCCATTGAATCGCTCATTGACCAAACCGTTCCTGAAAATATACGGTTGAAACGACCACTCCATATTGGGCAGGCAATGACCGAACATAACTACCTGAAACACTTAAAAAAGTTAGCTTCCAAAAATAAGGTCTACAGAACCTATATTGGTTTAGGATACCATCATACCCTTACTCCAAGCGTTATTAAACGAAATGTTTTTGAAAATCCGGGTTGGTACACTCAATATACACCATATCAGGCGGAAATTGCTCAGGGAAGATTAGAGGCGCTTCTCAATTTTCAAACAATGATCTCCGATCTTACAGGATTTGAGATAGCTAATGCGAGTTTATTGGATGAAGGTACTGCTGCCGGCGAAGCTATGATAATGTTCTATCATCATAAAAATAAAAGAGAGGTAAGCTCTCCTAATTTTTTTATCAGTGCATTGTGTTTACCTCAAACAATAGATATTCTCAAATCAAAATCGGAACCTCTTGGAATTAATTTGGTGATTGGCGATCACCAGAAAGTGCAGTTGGATGAAACATTTTTTGGAGCCTTATTACAATATCCTGCCTCAAATGGCAATATTTTCGATTATACCAATTTTATTGAAAACGCCCACAGTAAAAATATTTATGTTACACTGGCTTCGGATATTTTATCGCTTGCAATTTTAAGATCACCGGCAGAATTGGGAGCTGATTGTGCAATTGGAAATTCACAAAGATTTGGTGTGCCTATGGGATTTGGAGGGCCGCATGCTGCATTTTTTGCAACAGGTGAGGAATTTAAAAGAGATATTCCCGGAAGAATTATAGGTGTGAGTGTGGATAGAGATAATCGTCCTGCTTTGCGTATGGCTTTGCAAACACGTGAGCAGCACATCAGAAGAGAAAAAGCAACGTCAAATATTTGTACTGCTCAAGCTTTGCTCGCAATTATGGCGAGTATGTACGGCGTTTATCATGGACCTTCCGGAATTAAAAATATTGCGGAAAAAGTGCATGGCCTTGCCTGTGTGTTAAATGACGGAATTAAAAAAATGAATTTTATACAGTCGAACGAATATTTTTTCGACACATTATATATTGAATGTGGTGCTCTTTGTGGATTGATACATCAACATGCAATTGCGAAGCACATGAATTTCTTTTATCATCCAAATGGAGATATTCAGATCTCACTGGATGAATCAACAGAAATTGAAGATGTAGCGGATATATTGGAAATATTTTCTGAAGTAAAAGGAATTCAAAACGGAAATAAATCGGATGTTGCAAATATTGAAACATTAAATGCTGCGATTCCGGATCAATTAATTCGCACTTCATCTTATTTAACTCATCCTGTCTTTAATACCTATCATTCGGAAAGCGAAATGATGCGTTATATAAAAAGATTGGAGAATAAAGATCTTTCTTTAACAACCTCGATGATACCACTTGGAAGTTGCACTATGAAATTAAATGCTGCAACAGAATTATTCCCTGTATCCTGGCCGGAATTTTCGCAGATACATCCTTTTGTTCCCGCTGAACAGGTGGAGGGTTATTTGGAATTAATAAAAGAATTGGAGGATGACCTTTGTGAGATCACGCGATTTGAAGGTTGTAGTGTTCAGCCAAATTCAGGTGCGCAGGGCGAATATGCGGGATTAATGGTGATTAGAGCATATCATATTCATCACAACGAAAAACATAGAAATAAGGTGTTGATACCTGCAAGTGCTCATGGCACAAATCCTGCAAGTGCGGTTATGGCGGGCATGGAAGTTATTGTTGTTAAAAGTGATGCGGAAGGACATATTGATATAGATGATCTAAAATTAAAAGCAAAGGAACATCAGAATGATTTGGCTGCATTGATGGTAACATACCCTTCAACGCATGGTGTTTTTGAAGAGACCATTATGTTGATCTGTAATATAGTACATCAAAACGGTGGATTGGTTTACATGGATGGTGCAAACATGAATGCACAGGTTGGATTAACATCACCCGCAAAAATAGGAGCAGATGTTTGCCATTTAAATCTACATAAAACTTTTGCAATCCCTCATGGTGGTGGCGGACCGGGAATGGGACCCATTTGTGTGAACGAAAAATTATTGCCTTTTTTACCGGGACACCCATTATTTAAAACAGGCGGTGATCAGGCAATTCATGCTATTAATTCTGCACCTTTCGGAAGTGCGAGTATTTTATTAATTAGTTACGGCTATATTAAAATGCTAGGAAGTGAAGGCTGTACCAATGCCACTAAATATGCAATTTTAAATGCCAATTATTTAAAAAGTAAACTGGAAAAACATTTCGATATTTTATTTGTGAGCAAAACCGGCAGAGTAGCACATGAATTTATTATTGATTTCAGAAAATGGAAAAACACTATTGGTTTGGAAGTGGAAGATGTTGCAAAAAGGTTAATGGATTATGGATTTCATGCTCCTACGGTTTCATTCCCTGTTGCAGGAACACTTATGATAGAACCGACTGAAAGTGAAAGTAAAGAAGAACTGGATAGATTTATTGATGCAATGTTGGGAATCAAAAAAGAGATTGAAGAAATTGAAACCGGCGTTGCTGATAAAACAGATAATGTATTAAAAAATGCACCGCATACTGTAAATGATATCATCACTGCAAATTGGCAACATGCATATTCCAGAGAAAAAGCAGTTTATCCTATCGCATATTTAAAAGATAAAAAATTCTGGCCAATTGTTAGCAGAATTAATAATACTTATGGTGATAGAAATTTAATTTGTACTTGTCCTCCGATTGAAAGTTATATGGTTGGAGCAGAATAATTTTTTATAATAATATCAGGTTTAAAATTAATCGCATGAAAACAATTTTAGTTTTAATATTTGGAACTTTTATTACTACTATTCCATCCACCGTCATAGCGCAGGTATTTGCTTCAGGTCAGGTTAACACAAGTTATATTTATCCTTCTTTCGATGAAAATGGACCCGAACGGTTATTTACGGGTATTAGTGCAGAAATAGGTGCCGAAGGTTCAACTTCAAGCATATTATTAAAGAGCGGCATGTATTTTCCGAGGAATTACGCTTTTGAGTCATATAAAGAGGATGGATTCGGCTCCCTTTATTATATAGATGTTGAACAGAGAGTTTCCATTTTGGAATTGGGATTATATGGGCGTTATTATTTAATTGGTCAACAGGGAAATGTTGTTCGTATATTTACAAACAGCGGATTAGAAATGGTTTGGGCCAGAGCCAAAGATGAATACCTTGACATTTTCACTGATGTTGCTATCAGCGAAAAATTTACAAACAAACAATTAAGAGCTGCCGTTGGTTTAGGTTTCGAGATAGAATTAGATGACAATCTCTTTTTATTAAACGATTTTTTATTCAAATACCCATTCACCGATATGGACTCCGGAGGAATTATGTTTATTGATGTTGCTTCTGATGCTGCAATCAATTATAATGTTGGATTAAAAATATATCTTGATTAAAATACCTTTAGTTACAATGGAAATAAAGGGAAATCAATAGATGGGGCATTTTTTCAATTACCATTTTTACTGATATATTTCAGAAATTGTCTGCTTTTCCTTATTAAATTTGCATCTATAAAAACTTCAATATGAGCAAAGGTCCGATATCCAATTTCATTGAACACCACTATCGCCATTTTAATGCAGCTGCACTTGTTGATGCCGCTAAAGGTTATGAAACGCACCTTTTGGAAGGTGGAAAAATGATGGTTACACTTGCAGGTGCAATGAGCACCGCGGAACTTGGAATTTCCTTTGCTGAAATGATACGTCAGGGCAAGGTGGATATAATATCTTGCACCGGTGCAAATCTTGAGGAGGATGTAATGAACCTGGTTGCACATTCACATTATAAACGCGTGCCCAATTACAGAGATCTTACTCCTGAACAGGAATGGGAATTATTGGAACAAGGATTAAATCGAGTAACGGATACATGTATTCCTGAGGAGGAAGCTTTTAGAAAAATACAAAAGCATATTGTAAATATTTGGAAGAGCGCAGAGGCAAATGGGGAAAGATATTTTCCACATGAATACATGTATAAATTATTATTAAGTGAAGTGATGAAGGATGGTTATGAAATTGATCCTAAAGATTCGTGGATGATAGCTGCTGCTGAAAAAAATATTCCCATTATTGTTCCGGGCTGGGAAGATAGTACCCTTGGGAATATTTTTGCTTCCTACTGTATAAAAGGAGAATTAAAGGCATCTACCATGAAAAGCGGAATTGAATATATGGTGATGTTAAGTGGTTGGTATCGCGAAAATTCTTCCGGAAAAGGGGTTGGTTTTTTTCAGATCGGTGGTGGAATTGCCGGCGATTTTCCGATTTGTGTGGTACCTATGATGTATCAGGATCTCGAATGGCATGACGTTCCTTTCTGGAGTTATTTTTGTCAGATAAGTGATTCCACAACTTCCTATGGAAGTTATTCCGGTGCAGTTCCAAATGAAAAGATAACCTGGGGGAAATTAGATATCAAAACACCAAAATTTATTGTGGAAAGTGATGCTACTATTGTTGCACCTTTAATTTTTGCATGGGTTTTAGGATGGTAATTTTTTTTTATTCCCCAAACAATGAAAAAAATTCTGGTAATATTATTTCTGGTAAATTTTGAGTTATACGCTCAAACGGAACCAAAAAAAATTCCGGAATTTATCGAAACTCACCCCTACATTAAACAACTATATATTCCGGCTGAGGATGCCCAGGCTAGATTACTGACCTTTAACTGGTTATATTTATATACTTACCAATTCGAATCATTTAGAAGCGGTGGTCTTCAGGCAACTTTTGGTTTGAACGTTGCGCGATTTTTTTCCAATAAATTTGTAATTGGTATTTGTGCTGATATCAAAGCAGTTAAAGGACTTACCCAACAGCATTTTTCCGAAGATTTTATTAACGACTTTAATGAGAGTTTTAAAACAGAATATAATAACTCTTCAGATTCGGCAAAGGCATATGTGATAAGTGAGGCAATTAATGATGTACCGGGTCATGGTTTTTACGGTAATTATTCGGGTAATCTGGGAATAATGTTTTCCCTTTTTCCACAAAAATATGGAGGCATCTTGATTTGCGCAAAAAGAGGTTATCGCGATTTCCCGATTTTAGGAACCTATGGAAATGATTTTATCGATGATGGAAAATTGGACAATGCTTTGTTTCAAATAAAAAAAAATTATTCCACTGAGATATCCGTAAAACCCTATACATTTTTTAAAAACGGATATGTATCCGCAGATAATTATTCTATTGCAGATATCTGGAAATTAATAACCGTAGGATTTTATTATGAGCAATTATATTTAGAAAATGCAAATTTTAACGGAATCCCTTTTTCGAAGATCGTTAATTCTAAATTTATTTCGCGTTACGGTGTTGACCATTGTTATGGTGTTAAATTGGGGTTGTCATTCTATTGATCATTTTCGTCACATAAACCAATATCATCAAATAATCCGGTTTTTTAACTTACCTTCGGCATATGATCAGATGATATATTTTCATGTCATCTAAAGTCTAAATTGATCCAACTAATAAATTTTTAAAATGTATAGTAGAAGAAGCATATTTACCCTTGCATTATTGGTCTGTAGCCATAGTCTATTCACACAAATAACAGAGGAACATTTTCGAATATATTCTGTAAAACTTGCAAAAGAAGTCACTTTAAATGATATTGCCAATGACATGCAAAATTACGATGTGTTATTTTTTGGCGAAGAACACAACGATAGTGTGACACATTTTTTAGAAAAAATGATGCTTGAAGCTTTATATGGCGTTTATGGAAATAAAGTAGCATTATCTATGGAAATGTTCGACAGAGATGTTCAACCTGTTATGAACGAATATTTAAGCGACCATATAAGAGAAAAGAATTTTACAAAGGATGCAAGGGTTTGGAGTAATTACAGCGATTACAAACCCATGGTAGAATTTGCAAAAACGAATAAGCTGCATGTAATTTGTGCAAATACACCAACACGATACACCAACCTTGCCGGAAGAAAAGGACAACAAGCATTAATGGAATTACCGAAGGAATCGAAAAAGTTTTTTGCGCCATTGCCTTATGATACTGCATCAGGAAAATATTTTGATAAATTAATGGAACTTACCTCACATGGAGCAGCGGTAGATTCCACCGGAAAACCGCTTCCACCTATTCCCTATATGTCAGGATTTAATTTGATCATGGGACAATCACTTTGGGACGCCACAATGGCATATTCTATTTCCGAATATATAAAAAAACACAAAGGGAATAAAGTAATGCAAGTGAACGGAAGATTTCACAGCGATGAAAAATTTGCCATTGTAACTCAACTACAAAACTACAGTCCCAAAACCCGATCACTCGTGATCTCTGCAGCATCTGACGATTCGTTTCCAAATATTAACTGGAATGAATTTATTTATTTGGGTGATTATATTATAATAACAGATCCAAAAGTTGCAAAAACATACTAAGGATAATTTTTATTCATTAATTTTTAATTTTATTCATGCATTTTATCACTCCCCAAGAAGCTCTAGCGATCGTAAAAAGCAACGATCGAGTTTTTATTCATGGTGGTTCAGCTACACCGAGCCGATTGGTTGAAGCTTTAACTAACAGACATGCGGAATTATCAAATGTAGAAATTGCGCATTTGCACACTGAGGGTATTGCACCCTATGCCGATCCAATATATGCATCCTCTTTTCATGTAAATGCCTTTTTTGTCGGAAAAAATGTGCGTAAACACGTGAATGAAATAAATGTACAATACATTCCGATGTTTTTAAGTGACATTCCAATATTTATACGCAGGAAAAAATTTCCGATAAATGTTGCAATTATTCATGTCAGCCCACCCGATGCCCATGGATTTTGTTCACTTGGAATTTCGGTAGATATTACGAAAGCTGCCTGCGAAGTAGCTGAGAATATAATTGCACTTGTAAATCCAAACATGCCGCGTACACATGGTGATGGATTTATTCATCATTCGCAAATTACAGCTGCAGTGTATGCTGAAGACTCGATACACGAATGCCCATTAGGTGAAATGAGTGCCGTTGAAATGGCCATAGGAAAAAATGTTGCTGCTTTAGTGGAAGATGGTGCAACACTTCAAATGGGAATTGGAGGAATTCCAAATGCGGTTTTACATTTTTTAACTACCCATAAAAATTTAGGAGTGCACACTGAAATGTTTTCTGATGGAATTTTACCATTGGTAAAAAGTGGAGTAATTAATGGCAAATTAAAAAGTAAACATCCAGGCAAAATAGTTTCCTCCTTTGCAATGGGATCAAGGGCGCTTTATGATTTTATTCACGACAATCCTGAGGTTGCAATGCTGGATGTTGCTTATGTTAATGATACTTCCGTTATAAGAAAACATAAAAAGGTTACAGCAATAAACAGCGCTATTGAAATTGATCTTACCGGTCAGGTTTGCGCCGATTCTATTGGAACTGAGATTTTCAGTGGCGTTGGGGGCCAGATGGATTTTATTCGTGGCGCAGCACTGAGTGAGGGAGGCAAACCTATTATTGCATTGGGAGCAGCCACATCTAAAGGTGTTTCCAAAATAGTTCCGGTATTAAAAACCGGTGCTGGTGTTGTAACAACACGGGCACATGTACAATATGTAGCAACTGAATTCGGAGTAGTAGATCTATATGGAAAAAATATTGCCCAACGCGCAAAAGCCCTCATCAGCATCGCAGATCCTGAACATCGCGATGGATTAGAGGAGCAAGCTTATAGTCTTTATGGGAAGTGCTGGTGAAGTTGAGGAAGAGTCGAAGGGAGAAGATTCGAAGATTTGAAGGTAAGGAAAAAAGGAAAAAAAGGAAGGAAGGTTTGGCGAATGCTATAAAGGAGGATTTATCGTCGGAAAAGACATAATCTATTACCCAAATACACCATTATCTACTTAGGGGAAACAACTCATCTATCTCTTCATAACTTTTAATTATGGAATATTCACTTCTACACCTAAGCATAACCAAAATTGGGCATACTCACAACTCCCCACTCACCCCTCACCACTCACCGTTCACCACTCCCCGCTTATTTTTCCTATATTTGGGTTGAAAAACTACCACACAATGAAGACTTCAGACAGAAAATTACTCAAGGGTTACTATTGGAACCATGATGCTATCCGTAAAGACATGGATAAGCTCAGAAAAATAGTTGATAAGATAGATGTTTATTCAACCCACGATTTTAACAAACTGCATAATTGGTTCATCTATCATGAACAATGCATTCTTGCACATCATCATGGAGAGGACGGATTCTTTTTTCCAATAATGCGTGAAAAACAGCCAGATTTTTTGGCAAAGATCGATGCAATGGAACACGAACATATTGCATTGGATGAGGGCCTTGCAAAACTTAACGGATTGTTCAATGAATTAAAATCCGGAAATAAAACAGAAATTAAAAATTTTATTTCCGCTTCGAAAAACTATATCGACCTTGTGATTGGTCATTTGGATAAGGAAGAGGTTATTGTAAATGAGGTGATTAGTAACCTCCCTGAAAAAGAGGTTCTACAAACTGAACTTGAGTATCGAAATCAGATCCCGCGTTCCGAAATGGCTTTATTACTGCCTTGGATGGTTGATGCAATGGATGAAAAGGATAAAAAATATTTTTTCGGAATGGTTCCGTTTTTTGTAAAATGGATATATAAATTATCTGCCAAACCAAAGTTTGAAAAACTAACCTCCTGTATTTAATTTGAGAGCAATAGAAAAAACCGGAGTGTTCATCTCCGGTTTTTTTTATTAATATTTTATTTAATTATTTATCGAATAACTTAATCCAATACCAAACACTTCTTTAAATTGTGTTTTTGGTCCGGTACCTATTATAACATTATTTTCATCAAAGGTGGAAATTGCAATATCATGATCATACAATACTTGCAAAAATAAAGATGCAGCAAAAAATTTACTCACTTTCATATTGAGATTATTCTGAAAATCAACATCAATATTTCCTCTGTGTTCTGCCACAGGATCGGTAAAATTGTTGAAGAGCACTAATTTTGATGAGTAACTTAAAGTAGAACTGAGTGGAGTATTTAATGATGCTACCAATGAAGCTCCGAATTCCGCCCTTAATGATTCTCCCACTGCAACACCATATCTGTTTTTTTGATTTATTGTATCAGAAACATAAGCAGAAATATCTTCATCAATTACAAAAGTGAATTTTCCGGTTGCAGGAGAAAGAAAAACAGAAAATTTATCGTTGGGTTTCCAGTCAAGTCCCACTGCTGCAGTTAAATAACCTGGTGATAACAATTTTGAGATCGGCACCGCTGCTTCAGGGTCTGTTAGATAATCGTAACCTGCCGTGAATTGAGTTAAAAAATTTACTAATGCACTATAATAAAAATCTTCAGCGAAGGCATATTTTCCATACTTACTGTTTAACTCAAGTCTATCTTCATTTTTTCTGACATCCTTATAATTATTGGCAGTTACAAAACCATAATTCAAGTTAAGTGTATTATCCCAGGTTGTTTTTTCCAATTTATAATTTGCGTAAAAATTAGTAAGTAAAGTGGAGGAAAGATTACTTTCTCCACCTCCTGCCCAATTGGTAAGTGAGGTTTGATTAAAGTTTAAAATTGCGCCTCCCCCTTTTTTCCAAGTGGTATCAACCTGCGCATAACTAAGGGAGCTAATCCCTATTAAAATAGAAAATGTAATTAATTTTTTCATAAGACGTTTTTATAAATCTTAATTTTTGGCTTTAGTGTTGTTTACCAAAAAGGAGAAAAAAATACCATCCAAAGAAAGTATTTTTTTGTGTTTATTTTTTTAATAGGTCCCTTATTTCTGTCAACAACATTTCCTCTTTTGTAGGAGCCGGAGGGTCACCTGGAACTTCATCCGCTTTCTTCTTTATTGCATTTATTGTTTTAATTACCATAAACATAACAAAGGCTACAATGAGAAAATAAATTACTGCCGAAATGAATGTTCCATAGAGAATTTCAATAGCCGGAGTAGTAACAACTCCTGAAGCATCGGTTTTTCCTTCACGTAGAACAAATTTCCAGGTAGAAAAATCTTTGCCGGCAATTAAACTCACCACAGGCATAATAATTCCATTTATAAATGTTGTTGTTACGGAAGTAAATGCGGCACCCATTACGAAACCGACAGCAAGGTCAACCAAGTTGCCCTTCATTGCAAAGGCTTTGAATTCACTCATCATTCCCATAAAAATAGATTTAAAGTTAAAGTATTGGGTTAATCTGCAATGTTAAAAACATTTGTCGGAAATGCAAAATTGCAATCACCCTTCATTTTGTGCAAACCTCTGTAGCCCCAATCCTGCTTAGGCTTTAACATTAACCGCATTCTTTTCGCGCAACATTTCAATATGTTCAATACCATCCAGAAGATAAACCTCTCCGCTTATTTCAAAACCAAAATTCGCATAGAATTTTTCCAAATAATATTGAGCTTCTATCTTAACGGCAACAGTGCCAAATTTATCATCAATAAAATTTATCGCTTTCTCCATGATCAGTTTTCCCCATCCATTATTACGATTATCGGGATGCGTAGAAACTCTGCCTATGGAAACTTCCTGAAAAGCTGAACCGGGCTGTAAGATGCGACAATAAGCCATAACCTGACCGGCATCATCTACCCCAAAAATATGATCACAAAATTGATCCTTCCCATCGGCATCCAGATAAACACAATTTTGTTCCACTGCAAACACCTGCTGGCGCAACTTAAGAATGCCATATAATTCAAAAACATTCAGTTGGTGAAAACTCTTGATCTTCCAAAATAAATTTTCCATTGTATAATTTCTGTCGTAAAGGTTTAAACGTTTAAAAGGTAAAAAAGGTTGTAATCATGCCCCCAAAATTTGTCAACATAGCTTTTACATCAGGGGTTGCAATGTTCGTTAACCGCAAGGTACCATAAAAAACCACTTATCCCGATAATGGTGGATTACGGGGATAATTGTTCACTTTACAGGAATTGGTAGTCTATCCCCGAAGAATATTTTTTTCATTATTAAAAAATCTTACACTTACGATGAGGGCAATTGCAGCATAAATAATAAGTGCCAGGTATGTAACTATTAAGGGGCCGATGGAAACATTTCCGGAAATTATTTCTTTAGACCCGAGAGAAACATTTAAAATCGGGACCAATGCAGTGGTGTAATCGAGTTTTACTCCCGGAAGCATCCCGAAGATACTTGGAAATACAATAAATATCATTAATGGTGTTATCATACTTTGCGCTTCTTTAAATGATCTTGCATAAATAGATAACATTAATGTAATTGCCGCAAAAAATATATTTAATGGAAGTAAAATCGCCAATAAAAGTAAAATGGATTTCGGTTCAATAATTCCGCTGAGCAGAGAATAAATTTGCATGGAATCCTCCCCTCCTCCCGCATCGGCGCTAACCATTTGTCCTGAAATGATTAAACCTAATATACTTGCAATAGCGGATAAAAATCCACTTAGGGCAACCGTTAATAATTTCCCCATATAAATTTCGAATCTGCTTGCCGAACTCACAAGTAAGGTTTCGAGAGAACCACGTTCCTTCTCACCTGCAGCAAGATCTATAGCTGGATACATACATCCTATCATACAAAAAATGATGAAGAAATACGGTAGTATCCCTCCCACAATACTTCCTATTTGTTCTCTGCTGGAAGCAAGGTTGCGCGCAATGCTTTTTGCGGGTTCCAATATTGTTTCAGAAATTTGAACTTCTGCAAGTTTCGTTTTTATAAGATTTTCCTGATATGCTGAATTGAGATTATTGATAAACCCAACCTCGAATTCATTATTTGTAGATGTATAGAAAAACTGAAACTCAGTAGGTTCTAATTTTGTGAGTGCCGAATCATATCCTGTAGGAAAATAATATGCCGCATCAATACTGTCGCTTAAAATTAATTGTTTACCTTCTATTGTATCGGCGATTGAAATCACCTTAGCATTGGGCATAGCGGTAATAAAATTTTCAAAGTTTTTTTCATTGCCGTTTCGGACAATTCCCATACGTAAAATTTCCTGACCTGCTTCCTGCGATTGTTTGGTCATATATTTTGATATGCCTACAAAAATTGCCGGATATACAAACAGAGGGATAATGAGCATTATCATCAAAGTTCTTCTGTCGCGGGTTATATCTATTAGTTCCTTCTTGAATATTGTGAAAATATTTTTCATCTGAATGATTTATTTTAATATTATTTATGCAAATGATCTATCGTGTTCTGTGGCGATGCGAATAAATTCATCCTCCAATGTTTTTTCCTGCATGGCATTTTTAAAATCCTCAAAAAATCCATTGTAAATAAGATCACCCCTATGCATTATTGCAAAATCATCAGCAAGCATATTTACCTCGCTCATAATATGCGTGGAAAGAATAACGGTTTTACCCTGTTTTCGGCAATCGCGAATAAGTTCAATAATACTTTTTGCCGCTATCACATCCAAACCTGAGGTTGGTTCATCAAAAACAACAACCTGAGGATCATGTATCATTGTTCTAGCAATGGATACTTTTTGTTTCATTCCCGTGGAAAATTTCCCAACTCTTCTGTGTGCAAATTCGTTAATACCTAAAAGATCAAATAGTTCTTTTTTCCTTTTTGAAATGAGCGTTTCTTCCATTCCATTTAGCCTGCCAAAATAGGTTATTGTCTCATCAGGGGTGAGTCTGTCGTACAATCCCGTAGAACCTGTAAGAAACCCAAGTTTTTTACGCACCTCCATGCCTTGTGAAACAGTACTTAAACCGCATACTTCTATGGATCCTTCCGTAGGTTTCAGAATGGTGGCTATCATACGTAAAACCGTTGTTTTACCGGCACCGTTCGGCCCTAATAAAGTAAAAACACGACCCGGCCGACAAACAAAACTTACCTTTTTTACCGCATCAATTGTGGATCCCTTAAATTCAGTCCCCATTTCCTTTTTTTGTTGTTTGGAAAGTGAAAATGTTTTTGAAAGGTTTTTTATCTCTATCATTTTTTATAAATTAATTATTTAATTTAATGAAATCAGTTTCTAAATCGCGAACAACCTTAAAAGTAATATTCCTTTATATAATTTTATTTTAAGAAGTGCTTTTAAATAATAACCACTTCGTCATAATTCCTTCAATGTATACCCCTGGTTTTTTAATAATTGAAGTACTCCTGTTTCACCTCCCAAATGTGCTGCGCCAACTGCAATAAAAGTTGATTTTGTCTTAATTAATGATTCTATTACAGGTATCCATCTTGAGTTTCTTTCGTCTAGAAACATGTCTTCATATTTGATTAATTCAGGTGAAATCTGCATGGAAATCTGATATAACTTATCTATGTCTTCCTCTTTATATGCCTTAACCAGCGACAACCAGCTTGCATCATAATATGATGCAGAATCTATACTGTTGAGCACCATGTCCATTTGCTCATCATAGGGTATGGAATCAAATATATCCAATTGATCCTGAAACATCTCTAATCCATAAACAGGAATATACCCATAAGCACATTTGAAATAAAAGTAGACCTCATATGAAGTTGGTTCCGTCTGTGCATAATCCTTGATTTGTATTTGTGTTAATACGAATGGTTTTTGATCTTTTATTGTTTCTATATCCGTTTGCATTGAATCCAAGAAATATTTTTTTAACCTCTGAAATTCGTTCTCCGTACAAAAGTCTTTTATTGTTTTGCCTGCAGGAAAATATTTCCATTCCTGATAGGTTTTACTCAAAGATGGATCGTCAAATTCATATTCAAATGCAACTTGTTCACTAAGGTAGAATACAGAATCGATTTCCTTGCGAACCACAAAATCACTTTGTGCTATTAGATGTATCGTACCAAATATATAGGAAGGTTTTTCCAGACCATTACCCGATATCTCCCACAATAAACTATTTTGAGACTCTGCATTTTTCACCGACAAAGTGAGAATTAAACTCAACAATATAGCTACGGATTTCAGCATTATTTCATTTTTTTAACAGGTGTGTCCCCATAAATTTTTCCATCGCTGTATAGAATTCAAATCTGTTTTCGGCATTGGAAAACCCGTGGCCCTCATTGTCTTTCACCATGTATTCGACTTCGATATTTTTTTCGCGCAACGCATTAACGATCTGATCGCTTTCAGATTTTTTTACTCGTGGATCCATGGCGCCCTGCGCAACAAATAAAGGAGCTTTAATTTTATCAATATGAAACAGCGGCGTTGACGATGCCAATAATTCTTTATCATTTTCAGGATGACCCACCATTTCATACATCATTTCCAAATAAGGTTTCCAATAGGGAGGAATTGTTTCCATAAATGAAAATAAATTACTCACGCCAACATAATCAACACCGCAAGCATAGAGGTCAGGACTAAATGTCAATCCCGCCAAAGTTGCATATCCTCCATAACTGGCCCCATAAATACCAACTTTTGTTTTATCTGCAATTCCTTCAGAAATTAAATATTTTACTCCGTCGGAAATATCGTCCTGCATTTTTTTGCCCCACTGTTTAAATCCGGCTTCCATAAATTTTTTCCCATAACCAGTTGAGCCGCGATAATTCATTTGCAATACTGCAAATCCTCTGTTTGCCAAAAACTGAACCTCAGGATTAAAACGCCAGGTATCGCGAACCCAAGGACCTCCATGTGGATTTACGATAACAGGTAAATTTTGTGCTTTAGTGTTATTTGGCAAGGTAAGATAACCGTGAATTGTTAAACCATCAGCACTTTTATATTGTATGGGTTGCATTTCACAAAGGTCTGCCGAATTCAACCAGGGACTAACATTTGCGAGGTGTTTAACATTATCATTTTGCTCATCATATAAATAATAATTGCCAAGTGAAATATCAGAAATTGTTCTTATTACAAAAATATTTTCCCCTTTGTTTTTTGCGACAATAAATATTTCTGCATCCTCCTTGATCAATTCAGATAATCTTTTATATCTCTGTTCGGTTACCCGATCAAAAAATATAAATTCCTGTTTCCATGTTGTAAAAACTCCAACAGTTAACACTTTTCTTTTTTTGGAAAAACCCATGGAATCAGCATCAACATCCTGATGTTCAAATATAATTTCTGTTTCTGTTGCAGTTTTAGGATCAAATTTAACGATGGCAACCTTATCTCTGTTCAAATTACTTAAAGCATAAAACTGATCATTGTCAAAATCAAAAAATAAAGGTGAAACTCCTTCCTTAAAATTAGTAGTTAAAATTGATTGAAAAGGCAAGGTATGGTCATTCCGGTACAAAAGACTTGTATTTACACCATCTGTGGTAATTGCCAATTTAATATTGCCCTCATGATCTGTTATCCAACCTGTTATATTTCCCGGATTTTCTTCAACCAATGTAATTTCTCCCGTATCTGTTTTTAATCGATACACATCAAATAAAACAGGGTCGCGTTTATTCATCATGATGAGCACTTCATTTTCGTTATCCTCCAGTTCATCCACCAACTCCACTTTTACATTTTCAAAGGGCGTGAGATCCTGCACAATTTCACCGTTAATTGGTACAACATAAAAATGATCATTTTCATCTCCGTTATTATCTTTAAAAAAGGCTAAATGAAAATTATTCAACCAAAAATAGGATCTCAGGTCACGTTCGGTAATAGATGTTAATCGTTTTACTTCTCCTCCTGAAGTTGCCTGTATATATATATTCATTCTTCCCTGATAGTCGGCCAACCAGGAAATATTGTAGCCGTCCGGAGAAATTTTATAAGCTGTTTTTTCGGGATTTTTAAAAAAGTCCTCTAATGGAATTTGCATTGTTAAATTTTGGTTCGCAAAGGTAAGTGTTCCTCCACATCATTTTCTCCAAAGAACAGAAAATTGCATTATCAAAAATTGAACAATTCGGTTAATCTGATATTTTTAAAGATAAAGCACTGCAATTGGCAGGTAAGCAAATTTCCTGAGAATTTGAGGTCTTTTCTATTCAAATCTTAGTATGCAACCCTGTATCTTTGCCCTATGAGCCACCTAGTTGCCCCAAGTATTTTGAGTTGCGATTTTGCCTTTATCGCCAGAGATGTAGAGATGATCAATTCTTCCAATGCGGATTGGATTCATGTTGATGTTATGGATGGTGTTTTTGTTCCGAATATGAGTTTCGGAATACCCGTAGTTGCAGCCATGAAACGTCATAGTAAGATTCCCCTGGATGTGCATTTGATGATGGTTCACCCCGAACGATATCTCAAACACTTTCGCGATGCGGGAGCTGATTCAATTTCCATACATATAGAGGCATGCACCCATCTTCATGCTGCTGTTCATGAGATTAAAAAAATGGGGGCAAAGGCTGGAGTTGCCATTAATCCTGGAACTTCTGTTTACCAATTAGAAGAAATAATTGCTGATATAGATATAGTATGTTTGATGTGTGTAAATCCGGGTTGGGGTGGACAAGGTTTTATTGAAACTTCTATCGAAAAAATAAAAAAATTAAGGCATCTTATCGAAAAAACTGGTTCAAAAGCATTGATCGAGATAGATGGTGGAGTAAAACTTGATAATGCTCAGCGAATTTTGGATGCCGGAGCTGATGTTCTGGTTTCCGGCAGCGGTGTTTTTGGAGAAAAAGATACTGTTTCAGCCATAAATACACTAAAATCATTGGTTCAAAAATAAAATGGATAAATCTGCGTTTTCAGTGTTCATGCTGCGTTCCATTTTAACCACACTCTTTGCGGTTTTAGCTATTCCTATATTCTCCCAGCAAACTGCAACAGTTTATGGAAAATTGACGGATGATGACAAAAAACCCATTCCGAATGCCAATATAAGTTTATTAAATTCCAAAACCTTAGTACAAACAGATCTGGATGGGAATTATGTGATAACTATTCCCGCAAATGATACTGCAGTTTTAAAATTTACCTGTACAGGATTTTTAACTGAACTCCGCAAAGTAATTCTCGAACCTGATGTGCGTTATGTACTCGTTATCAAAATGGAAAGCATAATGTTGGATGTAGTTGATATCAATGCTTTGGAGAATGGAAAAAGAATACCGGTCAAAGAACTGGAGTCAATTCCTTATACGATGGATCCGCTAACTGCTATTTTACAAGCATTGGGTGCTGTTAACAATAATGAGCTTACTTCCCAATATTCGATAAGGGGCGGCAATTACGATGAAAATTTAGTTTATGTAAATGATTTTGAAGTTTACCGGCCTTTGTTGGTTCGTTCGGGACAGCAGGAAGGGTTACCATTTCCAAATTATGATCTTATTGATAATATTCTTTTCAGTGCCGGTGGATTTGAAGCAAAATACGGCGATAAACTTTCGAGTGTTTTAGATATTCAATATAAAAAACCTACCGAATTTGAAGCTGGTGTTACAGCGAGTTTGTTGGGTGCATCGTTTTATGCAAATGATATTATTGATTCCGGTAAAATGTATTATTTATTCGGGTCGCGTTATAAAACAAATAAATACTTATTAAACTCCTTAAATACTGAGGGACAGTATGAACCAGTATTTGTAGATGCACAAGCATTGTTCGGAATAAATATTAATGAAAAATCATCATTGGAATTTTTAGGCAACTTTGCTTATAACAGTTATAAATTTTTACCCCAAAGCCGCTCTACTGCAACGGGCGTTGTTAATAATGTTATTCAACTGGATGTATTTTTTGATGGTCAGGAAATTGATGAATTTGTTACCGGTTTTGGAGGAGTATCCTATATTTATCATCCTGGAAAACACACCACATTAAAATTACTTGCTTCAGGGTATCATTCATTGGAAAGTGAAACCTTTGATATTATTGGCCAATATTGGTTGGGATTGGTAGAAACTAATTTAGGTGATGAAGATTTTGGTGATGTGAAATACGGATTAGGCGTAGGTACATTTCAAAACTACGCTCGAAATTATTTAACAGCTGATGTTATTAATTTAGGACATGTAGGAACACATGAAACCGCAGCTCATTTTTATCAATGGGGCGCTCGGGTGCAAACAGAAATAATCAGAGATGAATTAAAAGAATGGGAATTACTCGACAGTGCAGGTTATTCATTGCCTTATACAGGAGAATCAGTGGAGTTACAAGAGGTATTTAAATCCGATACTGAATTAAATTCCATGCGTTATAGTGGTTATTTACAGGATACATGGGAACCTGACCAAAGAAATTTTGCCTTAACAGGTGGAATTAGAGCGAGTTATTGGGATCTGAATAAGGAATTAACGGTATCGCCCAGATTTCAATTTGTATGGCAACCACTTTGGCGCAATAAAAAAGATTCCCTTCGCAATATAGAAATTAAAGCTGCAGCGGGCATGTATCATCAGCCACCTTTTTATCGCGAATTACGCGATCTGGAGGGAGTGATAAACGAAGATGTTCAAAGTCAGAAAAGTTTGCACTTTGTATTGGGTGTTGATTATGAATTTAAAGCATGGAACAGGGATTTTAAATTTATTTCAGAGGTTTATTATAAATATTTATTTGATCTGATTCCTTATGATGTTGAAAATGTACGAATTCGATATTATGGAGATAATTCTGCAAACGGATATGCTGCGGGGATAGAATTCAGATTACATGGAGAAGTTGTAGAAGACGCTGATAGTTGGATAAGCATGAGCATTATGCGCACGATGGAAAATATTGAAGGTGATTCAACTTTTGATTATCACTACAATGCAGAGGGACAAATAGATTCATTAATAGCAATTTCACAGGGATATATTCCGCGACCAACCGACCAATTAATTAATTTCGGAATGTTCTTTCAGGATTATATGCCTGGAAACGAAAATTTTAAAGTGCATCTGAGCTTTTTATTCGGCACCGGTTTACCCTTTGGTCCACCTGATAATGAATATTACAGAAACAGTTTGCGAATTCCTCCATACAGAAGAGTGGATATCGGATTTTCCGCATTACTTCTTGATAAAAACAGAGATATAACAGATAAAGGCCGATTAAACACTGCATTCGAAAGTTTATGGGCAAGTATTGAAGTATTTAATTTACTCGGAATACAAAACACAATTTCCTATATATGGGTGAAGGATATTAATAATCTGCAATATGCATTTCCGAATTATTTGACGGATAGGAGGTTGAATTTAAAATTGGTGGCGAAATTTTAGTGGTGAGTGGTGAGTAGTAAATAGTGAGTAGTGAGTAGTGAGTAACGTTATCGATCCATGAAATTTCTTTCCTGACTAATGGCTCCTAACTAATAACTATGGACTCCTGGCTCATCACTCCAAATTTTTTGCAAATCACTCCTTAACAACTATCTTTAATTTAAAATCATATTTCATGCAAAGACATTTACTTTATATATTAATATTTTGTTTTAACCAAACAGCAAATGGACAATTTATTGATTTAGATACTATACATATAATTGGTGATTATGAAAACATCAGTAGCCAAAAATTATACAGCGATTCATTAGTTTCCACTTTTGAAATTTGGGTGAAGAAAGAAGTGCCCTTGCATAAACATGTTTTTCATACTGAACAAGTAATTGTTTTAGAAGGAGAAGGGAATATGCGTTTGGGTGATGAATGGAAAATGATCAAAGCCGGTGATCTGATCATAATTCCGGCAGGAACCTTACATCAGGTAATTGTTACTTCATCAACTCCTTTAAAAGTTTTGAGTATTCAGGCACCGGAGTTTGATGGAAGTGACAGGGTAATAATGAAGGAATGAAAGAATGAAAGTATGAAAGAATTTAAAAAAGAAGAACGCGGATGACGCTTATTGGGCGGATTTAAGGGGATAAAAGAAAGGAGTAAAGGAATAAAAAATGAAGGGATGAAGGAATGAAAGAATGAAAGAATGAAACCCACTTCTAAATTCTCAATTTATTCACAATATCATTTCCCGTTTTGATCATATTTTTGAGATCATCGTAACCACTTAATTTTTCTGCCTCGGAAAGTATTGCGGAATAATGTTTTTTCAATTCATCGATAATAGGATTTTTATCGTCCGTTTTATTTGTCAGGTTAGAAATATCCTGAATTGTTCCGGAGAGACAGAGTCCATTATTTTTTTTACTTTTTTGAATCTGACCTCTGTTCGCTATTTGTTTTATTATGTTACCAGGAAGAATGACCTTATATTCAGTATGATAAGGTTTCCCTTTTTCCATTGTGCGTTTAATTGCATTGTGCACTTCAGTAACTTCTTCAGAAGCTACAAATTTGAGATAATCGTTAAGTGTTGGTTCAAAAGCATTTTCTTTAAACCCCAATATACGAAATACTTCGTTGCTCCAGTACATCTGATTATTTACCACATCCAATTCCCAATTGCCCATACGCGCCATTGTTTGTGCTTCAATTAATCGTTGCTCATTTAATTTGATGGCTTTTGCGTAATTCTCCAATTTAATTTGCAGTTGATGGCGTTCAATAGCATAAGATACTGTTCTCGACAATAAATTATTATCAAATTGTCCCTTAACAATAAAATCCTGCGCACCTGCTTTTACTGAATTAATTGCAACTGTATCATCTTCCAAACCTGTCATTACAATTACCGTTTGTGTTGGAAATTCGTTTAGCAGTGTTTTAACAGTATCAAATCCGGAACTATCAGGCAAGGTTAGATCCAACAGAACAATATCAAAATCGCTTTCCTCCAACATGAGCATTCCCTTTCTTAACTCCACAACTTTAGATATGTTGGGAGTAAGCATGGTTGATTCATTCAAATAGATCTCAACAAGTCTGGCATCAGCAGGATTGTCTTCAATTAATAATACGTTTATGTTCTTTTTTAAATCCATTGTACTAAATTATCAGTATTTTTTTATGGGCAATTTAACAACAGTAAACCAAAATGATTCGATCTGACGGATTATATAAATAAACTGATCGAGATCCACAGGTTTGGTAATAAAACAGTTTGCATGCAACTTATAACTTCTAATGATGTCCTGATCGGCATCAGAGGTTGTAAGTATGATCACAGGAATTAACTTTAGATATTCATCTGCCTTAATTTCGGCCAGCACTTCACGGCCGTCTTTACGAGGCAGGTTTAGGTCAAGGAGTATGATATCAGGGGTTGGATTATTCATGAATTTACCCTTTTTTTTCAGGTAATCCAAGGCTTCCACACCATCCTTCACAACATTAAGTACATTTTTGATCGAACCCTCTTTGAGTGCTTCCTGCGTTAATCTGATATCGCCGGGGTTATCTTCTACTAGAAGAATCTGCATTACTTCATCCTTTTGGGATTTCATCTCTACTTAATTGATCCGAATATATGTTTACATTAAACTCCCCCTTTCCCCCGGTTACGAAAGTATACATTAATTTTTAGATTGTCGAAAATATACAATTACAAACCCAATTTATAGGTCAATACGACCCATAAAAACATACTGGATAATGTTTGCACCCATTTGTAAAGCCTTTTGACGTACTTCTTCAGGATCCTTATGTACATCGGCATCTTCCCAGCCATCACCCAGGTCACACTCATATGTGTATAAGCAGATCAGCCTTCCCTCCCAAAACAGACCGAAAGCCTGTGGAGATTTATTGTCGTGTTCGTGAATTTTTGGTAACCCATTCTTAAAATCGTATTTCTGATGAAATATAGGGTGACTAAAAGGCAACTCTATTAATTCGAGTTCAGGAAAAATTTTCTTTAAAGCAGGTCTAACAAAGGGATCCATTCCAAAATTATCATCTATATGCAAAAATCCCCCGGCAAGCATATAAGTCCGCATATTCTGTGCTTCCTCATTCGAAAAAACCACATTCCCATGGCCTGTCATATGAAGAAATGGATAATTAAATATTTGAGGACTGCCCGCTTCAACTGTAGGTGGATCAGGATTAATATTGATATCGAGGTTTTTATTGCAAAATTCTGCGAGATTGGGAAGCGATGTTGGATTTGCATACCAATCTCCTCCCCCGTTATATTTTAAAAGTGCAATGGAATAGGAAGGAGAAGGTGGTGAAAAACTGCTAATCAAGAGAGAGAGAGCAATTAAAATAATGGTACTTACTAATTTCATGACATACGTTGATTAATGGTGTTTATGATACCACAGGATATTATTCCCGCTGTTTCTGTCCGCATAACCTGATCGCCAAGACCCGCCGGAATAAAATTATGTTCGACTGCAAATTTAATCTCTTCCTGTGTAAAATCACCTTCCGGACCTATACATACAATTACCTCATTTTCCGGTTGATATAGTTTGGCTAACAACATCGTATCATCCTCACTGCAAAAACAGATATATTTTTGAGCATGTATATTCTTGGTGGAAGTGATAAATTTTTGAAAGACGGTCATCTCATTTAATACGGGTAAAAACGGATTCCCCGATTGTTTTATTGCTGCAATAAGAGTGTGTTCTTCCTTTTCGCGGTTGAATTTTCTCCTTTCTGAATTTTGAGTTTCCAGAGGAGTAATATGATCTGCACCTAATTCAGTCAACTTCTCTAATAAAAAATCCATTCTATCACCTATTTTAGGTGGAGCAATTGCGATATGTATTTTAAATTTCTTTGCAGGATATTTTTTACGGGAAAGTATATTAACAACACCAAACCTCTTTGTTATCTCCTTTAATTCAGATTCAAAAATGTTTCCCTTCCCATCCGTCAAAAAAAGTTTATCTCCAATTACTGCTCGCAACACATGAATTATATGATGCGATTCCTGGTCAGAAAGACGGTAATATTCACTTTCAGTTATATCGGGGGCATAAAAAAAATGCATAAAGAATATTATTCCGTTTTATTAATATTAAAAATATATTCTAACAATAATTCATGACTACCACCGCTGGTAGATCCAAATGTACTATTATCAATATCGTAACAATATCCTATCTGTAATTCGTCCATTAATTGATATGATACGCCAACTATATATGTAGTGTTTGTTCGATATCCTGCATCAAATTGAAATTGTTCGTTGTATAGTAAATGCAATTGAAAATCCAATTGCGACGGCATTGTTTCCATGTATTTATATAATACAGAAGGAGTGATCTTCCATTTTGAATTAATATCCATCGTGTATGCTCCAATTAAATTAAATTGCACCGGTGATGCAGCTTGATTAGAATTATTTATTTCCGAAAGCGAATTCTTTAAAACAGCGGGAGATGATATTCCAAAATATCCATGTTCATTTTCCCATGCCACCCCAAAACCCAGATTAAATAAAAATAAATTGATATCTGAAGCCAATACCGGGTCGCCGGGATCTGCTGGAAGTGATGCTGTAAGGTTCTGCGTATAGTTTTCAAAACTCATATTGGTACCTGCAGAAATTCTTCCGAATGTTGTTTGAAATCTGTACGCATAATACAAGGTGGCACCCGTATTATTAGAAAGACCGATATAATCATTCATCAAACTTAATCCTATTGAAGAGGAAGATATCCCTATCGGGCTCTGTGCCATGACCAATGCAGTATTAGGTCCTAAGCCAAGTCCCGACCACATTGATCTGTATTGCGACCTGATGTTTAAATTATAATCATTTCCGGTGAGAGCTGGGTTGCTGTAAACCGGATTAAAATAGTATTGTGAAAAAATTGATTGTTGCGCAAAGGAAGAAGTAATAACAATAAAAATTAAACAGATTAAACAGAAATTTTTTATTTTCATCTTGCGATGGTTAATGATCCGGTAATGATTTTTTCTTCCCCACTGTTATTTAATTTTATAACATAAACATAAGTGCCAACAGGTAGATCGCCCTTTGTTTTATCCCATGTTCCATTCCAATTATTATCATAACCAAATGCCTGATAAATTATTGCTCCCCATCTGTTATAAACTTGAATTTCATTATCCGGAAAATATTCAATACAGTCTATTATCCATACATCATTAAATCCGTCATTATTTGGGGTGATAACATTAGGAATAATTAGGGAATCGCAAACTCCGGTTTGCGCATTTGAATTAAAAATATTTACGAAAAATAAACTTACGATCAGAATAGTTGCGCGCATGTCATTTAA
Source organism: Bacteroidota bacterium (assembly GCA_043727235.1). Lineage (GTDB taxonomy): Bacteria > Bacteroidota > Bacteroidia > Chitinophagales > BACL12 > UBA7236. Next base: position 10,100 of record JAYSYX010000108.1, on the reverse strand, counting down.
AAAATTTACACTTAATAATTAATGATCGCCACAGGGCGAAATCCAATATAGGGCGAAGGTCCCGAAATACCAAGATATTCATCTTTGGAATCTAACTTTACATAATTCAACGGGCTATTCCAGCTTCCTCCTTTATGACTTCCCTTTTCCTTCAACATTTCAGCCACATTTCCACAGGTATTATAAAGTCCGAATTTATTTTTTCCGAATGAATAAACAGGTGCCGTTACATAACTGCATTCTTCATCTTTTTTTGCATTGCATTTATAGAAACCTTGGTTATTTACATTGGCAGTTCCTTCCCAACTATAAATATTTTCCTCATTCCCGCCCTTAGCGGCAGTTTTCCATTGAATGGAATCAGGTAGCGAGACAGTAATATCATATCCTTCATTTTTATATATTTCTGACAGCCATTTACAATATAATATTGCTCCCTCATAAGAAATATTTACAACCGGGAATTGGTCATACGATTCGTCTTGAAAATAAAAATTAGTGTAGGGTGCAAAATCGTTGAATGCAATTTCCCATGCACTGCTGTCGACCATTGCAATAGCATAATCATCAAACCGGCCTTTAGATTTCAGATCATTCAAAAAAAATTTATAATTCGAATTGGAAACCTCAGTTTCGAAAATAAAATATCCTTCCTCCGTATTTTCGCTTGATAACGAGATGAATTTGTAGCCCTGCTTTTTTAAATATCGTTCGGGACTTGTTTTAAACAAAAAAGAACAAAAAAATAGTCCTGCCACTATAGTAAAAATCATTAAGCCTATCCTTTGCATAAATATTCTTTCTACGAAATTAAGGAAATTTTTCAACTAAACTGAAAAATGAGACAAAGAATATCTAATTAACACTATTTTGAAGGTCTATGAAGGTTCGCGGCCTCTCCCTTTACCTAACAAAGCAGATGAAAAAATTGTTGCCACGAACCTGCCTGCTTACACCGTCAGGCAGTGTGCACGAATAAAACAATTATTTACATTACACAATATCATTGGCTGTTCATTCGTGCATCCGTGGCCTCCCTTTTTAACACATATTTCGGAGGGAAAAAAGTTGCCACGAATGCACAAATGAAAAAATTATATAAATTATACAATACCATTGGCTGTTCATTCGTGCATTCGTGGCCTCCCTTTTTAACACATATTAAGGAGGAAAAAAAATTGCCACGAATGCACGAATGAACAGCCATAGTTGGGTGTTTACAATTTGAAATTTATTTATTTATTTTCATTGGTGGCCTCCCTTTTTAACACATATTACGGAGGAAAAAAAATTGCCGAGGTCATCAGGCAGTGCCCTAATAAATAAAATTTAATCTTAATACTCAACTCCGTGATTCCACGAAGTTCGCCCTGAAGCAGAGCTCTTGCGGCACACGCTACAGGGTGTAACGCTGTGGCGAAGATATTTGGGATGGGGCTTTGATTTATAAAATGTATTTAAACTTTAGCCGTAACCTTTGGAGCAGCAGCAAGTATTTCTGCGTTTGCTTTATCAGCGTACTTTTCAAAATTATGTACAAACTGAACAGCAAGATTTGCAGCTTTCGTATCATATAATATTTTATCAGACCAGGTATTTCTTGGATCCAAAATTTCAGTCGGAACATTTGGGCAGGTTTGTGGTATCATTAATCCGAATACCTCATGCGCCGAATATTGGACATTGTCCAATTCTCCTCTTAAAGCGGCAGTGATCATAGCTCTTGTATACGATAATTTCATTCGTTTACCCGTACCATATGGTCCGCCCGACCATCCTGTATTTATTAACCACACATTTACTTTGTGTTGACGCATTTTCTCTCCCAACATCTCCGCATATTTTGTGGGATGCAGAGGCATAAACGGCGCACCAAAACAAGTGGAGAAGGTAAGCTGAGGTTCCGTGATACCTGCCTCTGTTCCAGCAACCTTTGCTGTGTAACCGCTTAAAAACTGATACATAGCCTGACCAGGAGTAAGTTTGCTTATAGGAGGCAAAACACCAAAAGCATCACAAGTCAGAAAGAAAATATTTTTTGGAAGACCGCCCTTGCTTGGCTTCATGATATTATCAATATAATCTATTGGATAACTAACACGGGTATTCTCTGTTTTACTTATGTTCGCAAAATCAACCTTCCGGGTTCCGGGATAGAATTCAATATTTTCCAGTATGGATCCGAATTTAATTGCACCGTAAATCTGTGGTTCATTTTCCGCTGATAGATTAACGCATTTGGCATAACATCCACCTTCAAAATTAAATACACTGTCTTCCGTCCAACCATGCTCATCATCACCTATCAATCGTCTATCGGGATCAGCGCTTAATGTCGTTTTACCTGTTCCGGATAATCCAAAGAAAATTGCCACATCGTCATTCTTGCCCACATTGGCAGAACAATGCATACTTAGAACACCTTTTTCCTGAGGCAACCAGTAGTTTAGAACGGTAAAAATTCCTTTTTTCATTTCGCCGGTATAACCGGTTCCACCTATCAAAATGATACGCTTTGTAAAATCGATCATTGCAAAATTCTTTTCCCTGGTTCCATCCGCAGCTGGATCAGCGAAAAATTCAGGCGCATTTATGATGATCCAATCTGGTTCCTGCGATAGTATTTCCTCTGGTGAAGGGCGTAAGAACATATTGTCGCAAAAAAGGTTTCCCCATGGAAATTCATTGATGGTTCGGATATTGATCCTGTATTTGGGATCTGCACATGCATAATTATCACGCACCCAAATATCTTTAGAACTGAGGTAATTCAATACCTTCTGATATAATTTATCGAAAACTTCCCCTTCAATTGGAAAATTCACATTGTTCCAATCAATGGTATTGGCAGTTTTTTCATCGCGCACTGTATATTTATCTTTCGGAGCCCGACCTCTGAATTTTCCGGTATCAACAACCAGAGCACCACTGTCGGCCAAAACCCCTAAACCACGGGAGATAGTATGTTCCACCAGTTCGGCAGGAGACAGGTTCCAATATGCATTTGCAGTGTGGTTCAGACCGATCTTGCTTAAAGAAGCCGAAGGATTTTTAATTCCTGATTCGTTCATTTTATTTGCCGGATTAATTTCGGATGCAAAGATAATCCAGCCTTTTTTATTAGGGATTACTTTAGTCATCAATTTTTACAAAAAATCCTATTTGACGAAAAATACAACCCTTCATTTTCCGAAAATAATCAGCAAGCCCTTACTGCTACTTGATTTGAACACTATACTATTATTTTTAAGGCATATGTCACACCTTGTTGAAAAATAGTTAATCCGTTGAAAAATGAAAGATTTTATCCATACAAAAAAAGCCGCAATATCGGAAGATAATGCGGCTTGGTGATTTACAAAAAGTGATTCAATGGGATAGCAGTTTAGTGTTTCAAGTAATATTTATTTGATTATTTCTATTGCTTGTGATGCCCGATCGTTGTTATTATTGATAAGAATAAAATATTTGCCAGCAGGACTGGATGAAATATCTATTGTGATCCATTCATTTGTTGTCTGCTGAAATATTAATTGACCCTGCATGTTAATCACAGAAATTATACACTCACCCATACCCGGATGCACTTCAAATATTCCATTGTTGATACTTGGGTATACGGTCAGTAATTTATCCTGAGCACTTTCAATTGCAACTTCGGCATCATTATCAGATATATTTACAATTAAATCAGGAATACTCAGATCCTGGTATAAAATATCTTCCGATTCTATTGTAAATGTTATTGCTCCGGTATGGTCGCCCTCTAAAATAAGATCATCCACAATGGAAATAAATAAAGGTTGTGCTATTAGTGCATCTCCCGATGCTTCAAAAAAATAATATATCGCATTTCCTGCTCCTGAACCTAGATCAAGTTGTTCATCAGGTGTGGCGTAAATAACAACTTCCCCATCAGGAATTGATAATAAGGAGATTTCCACTGGAATTTCTAAAGTACCTTCTACATGATATTCAGTATTTGTGAAAAAAACATTTACTCCTTCCATTGCCGGATTATCTGTGATATTGATAAATAATTCTTCTATCAACAAATCAGCATAAAAAGGATCCGAAGTTTCGATAATAAAAATGATGGATCCGGAATGTATAGCTTCAAATAGATCGTCTTCAACTGCCGTACCATTAAAATTCTGATATACAGGCAATGTGCCATCTGCAATAAAGGTTATAGATACCGAAACTCCCGTTCCGGCTCCTAAGTCAAACTGCATGTCTGGAATTGCATGAATAATTACATCTGATTCCGGTGCAGAACTTAAATTAAATCCTATAGTAAATGGTTCTACTTCCTCTGTGATCATACCTGCGGGAAATGCAGTTGACACAGAAACATAATCATTATCATTTATTGTAACCGGAAGCGGTTCGGCAATTAATTCGTCCAAAACAATATCGGCAGAGATCAGATCAAAATATATTTCTGTAAAATAAGAGAGTTCATAAACATAATCATTATCAACTGAAACTGTAAATAGAAATTCAATTAATCCATCAATACCCGCGGGTATTGTTAAACTTTTTATTTCACCTGTCCCCTCCCCTGCATTAATGCTTTCGCCGGGAATAATATTAAAGGTTGTTTCTGTTTCCGGAATAACATTTATATGTGCCGATAAAGTAGCGAAAGTAATTCCTTCAATCAATATTATTGCTTCGGTATTAAGGAATATTCCTGCATCGTTATCGGTTATCATGTAATTATAAATCTCATCAATTGATCCGTCATAAAGTCCCCAACTGATTGGCTCATTAACAATTTGAACTACATGATATTCAATATCTTCTACAATAACATCATCAGGCACCAACCAGCTAACTGTTTGAGGAATCAGTGCCGATTCATCCGCAGAAAAAGTCAGTTGTACAGGCATACCCTCACCTGCTCCTGCATCAATACTTCCCGATGGAAATATATCTATTCTTAATTCTACTTGTGGAATTTCTGTAAATGTAATGGCAATGCCGTCAGATGCTCCATTTTCTGAAAGGTAAGTTGCTGAAGGTTCGGAAATTGTATATTCCGGAGCTTCAAAAATTGAACTGTATTGAATATAAAACTCGAAATCGCTGGCTCCGATAAAATCGACAATATCATCATCATCGAAATAACCAAACTGACCAAACTCAGAATAAATATTTATATCAGTTTCTATAAAAGTACCTGGACCTGTTGATAATTTAATTTCGGTTGAACCTGAGTATTGCGAATTTATCAGATCAGGAATATTATCGCCATTAATATCTCTGGTTTCTGCGTATGATGGCCCTGAGATCATATCGCTGCTAAAGTCACCTACACTTGTATATGTAAAACTTCCAAAGTCATTTGTAGCAAGAGTAACATTTTCAGTTGTGGTGCAAACGAACATATAATCTACATCCAAATCGATATCGAAATCATCTGTATATATTGCTGCTACTGATGAACAAGGAGTTGAATAAAATAGTAATGGTGAAGAAAAATTTCCACCTGAAATATTTGTAATTTTTTGAATTTGTGAAGAGTAATTTTTAGCACCGATAAAATCTTCATCACCATCGTCATCAAAATCTATCATATCAAATGTTTTCCAGGAATCAGCAGGCGTAAGAAGTTCGGCATAGTTAAACAGGGAACTTGTATCACCGCTATTTAAATAAAGGTGTAAAGAATTTGGATACGTAAATTGCATGGTTATCAGATCTTCATCACCATCCTCATCGGCGTCAGTTAACCAAATATCATTAAATGCAATATCATCAAATTCGTGAATACTAAAAATACCATCTCCGTCATTTAAACAATAATATGCAATTTGCTCAGCACCACCGGAACTTCTGAATGATGTAATAATGTCCATATCGCCATCAAGATCAAAATCAAATTCCTTCATCATGGTCGGATACGGACTCGATTCAAAATTCGGTAAATATTGAACTCCGTAAAATGAATCAGTGTCAATATCATATTTGATCCATCCCAATCTTCCATTGTGGGAAGCTACCATTAGATCATTATCTCCATCATTATCCATATCGAAAATGCGACTGATATCCATTCTCATACAGGTATTTTCAGGACTGATCGGAACTGAGGAAATTCCGTCAGGCAATTGATTTAAAAATACATCCACACCAATTCCATCAGCGATCCACACATCCAACTTATTATCATTATTCAGATCTATTAATGAAATATACGGAGACAGGGCAGGCAGACCGGTAATCAAAGTTTCCATATCTGCTAAAGAGATGGCAGCACCTGTGCGCTCTATCCATTTGACATCCATTTCTGATCCATCCTGAACAAAAATTACCCAATCCTCGTCACCATCATTATCCAGATCTCTAAACTGCAGGTCACTAAAACTTTCAGTGCCCCAGTAACCTGCAGGTATAAATGCATTAGTAACAGGATTAAAAAAAGCAATCTCAATATTTGAATAATAAGTAATAACAATATCCGCATATCCATCGCCATCAACATCAGATGAATAAACATTATCTTCATACTCATCGGTAGAAACACTCGTTTCAGTAAAGGTGCCATCACTGTTATTTTCAAAATATTTTACACAACAATCATCGAAATATCCGCTCCAATCCATATCCCCATCATTGTCATAGTCGCAAACAGTACTTGCTTGTAAACCGGGAAGAGCATCCGGAATTGTATGAATATCGGCAAAATCAAGTGCAATATTTTCCCGCCATTTTAAAAGTGAACCGTCATTTTCATAAACCAGATCATTATCGCTGTCGCCATCAACATCGAATAATCCAATAAAATCATAATATTCCCCGGGTAATTCATTATTTATCCAAGGTGCATCTATTACACCCGGATTTTTAAGCCATCCAAAATTATAAACTCCATATCCGGTAAAATAAAAAAGGTCAACAAATCCATCCATGTCAACGTCTATTGCACGACAGTCACTAACATTTAATAATCCATCTTCGGCAATGGTATGCGAGTTACCCCAGGTTGTATCTCCGGTTCCTTCAAACCATTTTATATATCCCTCTAAAGCAATAAAATCATCAATTCCATTATTGTCAAGGTCGGCTGAAATTAAATTATTGAATTCACCATTATGGGTATGCAGTAATATTTTTTTATCGGGTGATTGCGCAAATAAAATTGTATTCAGAACGCAATACAAAATGAATAAAAGATTTTGTTTCATGGTTTGGAGATTTAAAATTGGAATTAATATTTCGGAAAATTGGCCATTAACAATAAGCCTTGCAACCCACTTTGAGCAGAGTAGACTAAATAAGGGGTGAAATGCTATAACCAGTTATTGAATGAATTGGAAATTTGTGTTTCCGCCTGAGAAAATAAATTCAGTTTGAAGTTTCCTCACAATGTAGAACTATATTAATTTATATCTTTTTCCGGGAAGAGAAACTACTATTCCCTGAAATTCTAAATTCAATAAATTACCAGCAATGGTGCTTGGTGAGAGAGCAACACTATTGGTCAACTCATCAATGCCTATTTCCTTTTTTTCTTGTAACAGATCATAAATCAATCTTTCTTCTTGGGTAAACTCTATAAATAAGGTGCGCTGTGTAATTGGTCTTACCTCATTTTTTGTCCAACGCATCAATGCCAGAATGTCTGCAGCATTTTCCACCAATGCAGCTCTGTTCGTTTTTATAAGATTATTACAACCCTTAGAAAATTTACTGTGAATATTTCCCGGAAATGCCATAACATCCTTATTATAAGAATCGGCTAGTGAAGCTGTTATCACTGCTCCACCGTTTTCTGCAGTTTCAACAACAATAAGAGCATCAATCATACCTGCAACAATGCGGTTTCTCTTGGGAAAATTCTGACGATCAGGATTTGTGTTGCTTAAAAATTCAGTGAGTAATCCGCCATTTTGCATCATTTTTGAAGCCATTTCTCTATGAGTATTCGGATAGATCCTGTCGAGACCGTGTGCCAGAACTCCTACGGTTGGAATATTATTTTTAACACAGGCTTTATGTGCCGCAATGTCAATTCCATAAGCTAGTCCGCTAACCACCAATATATTTTCAGCCTGTATATCTGCAATCAAATTATCACAGATATTTTTTCCATAATCAGTAGAATTTCTTGTGCCAACAATTCCAATTATTTTTTCAGCATTCAGATCTGCATTTCCCGCATAATAAAGAACAATTGGGGAATCCACACAGTTTTTAAGGCGTTTGGGATAATTATCATCCAAAAAAGTGAGACATTGTATATTTTTCTTTTCTATAAATAACATTTCCTCATCAACTCTGGCAAAAACGTCATGACTTACAATGGCATTTGCAGCCGCTTCCCCAATACCCGGGATCCGCAGTAAATGAGAAGCTTTCATATTGAATATTTTTTCTACACTGCCACAATAACTTAAAAGCGACTTGGCATTAACGGGTCCGATACCCGGAATTAATGTTAAAGCGATAAAGTAATACATCTTGTTTGTTAAGGGTTTCTATATTTGTATTCATATTTTTCACAAATCAAATAAGAACATGCGTCATCTGCAAAACATTTTTTTGACATTATTATTCGTGTTAATACTTAATTCGGGCTACAGTCAGATTTTACCTGATGTTTTCGCCCGTCCAAGCTATTCTTACCGCAGTGCAGAAAATCCATATTACTGGAAAAATAAAAAGCCTTTTGATGGCTATTGGCAGCAAGATGTGCATTATGTGATAAGGGCAGCAATAGATGAAAAAACCGATATTATTGATGGAAATCTCACTTTAACATATTATAACAATTCGCCATACGATCTGCCTTTTGTATATTTTCATTTGTATCAGGAAGCATTTCAACCTGATTCCTATGTAGATGCATTAAATAAGGCCAATGATGTTAAAAGCACGTTCGGGAAGTATGAAGCAAATGGACAAGGCACCGAAATTGATAAGATTTCAATAATTAATATTAATGGCGTTTCCGTAAAAATGGAAACAACAATTGTACAAGATTTTTCAGTAATAAAAGTATTGTTGCCACAAACGCTTAAAACCGGGGAAAATATTACTTTTCAAATTCCATTTAAAACTTATTTTGATGCAGGAAGTTTGCGCAGAAGAATGAAAAAATTTAATTCCGGAGATTTTACACATTACGATGGTGTACATTGGTATCCAAGAATTTGTGTTTACGACAGAAAAGCAGGATGGGATACAGATCAACATTTAGGCAAGGAATTTTATGGCGATTTTGGAACCTATGAAGTGGAACTGACATTTGCAAGTAATTACATTGTGGAGGGAACAGGTTATCTTGAAAATGAAGCTGAGGTGATGCCAAGATCACTGCGAGAAAAACTGGATATTAAAAATTTTACTGACAAACCCTGGGAGGAAAAAGCATCTGTAATAGTTCCATATACAGAAGGAGATAAAAAAGTATGGAAATATTATGCGATAAATGTTCATGATTTTGCATTTACAGCTGACCCTAATTATAGAATTGGAGAAACACTTGCTTTATTTAATGGAAGAGCAGTTCGATGTATTGCACTTGTGCAGGAAGGACATGCCGCATATTGGCAGAATGCCGCTGGATATACTAAAAAAATAATTGAAACTTTCAGTGCTGATTTCAGTGATTATATCTGGCCTAAAATAATTGTTGCCGATGCTCGTGATGGCATGGAATACCCCATGCTTACATTGGATGGTGGATATGATCCGAGTTATCGGGATCTATTAATGCACGAGGTTGCACATCAATGGTATTTTGGAATGGTGGGAACCAATGAAACATATCGCGCTGCGCTTGATGAAGGATTTGCACAATTTCTTACTGGCTGGGGTTGTATTAAAATTGATGGGGAATTGAGGGTTAAGTATCCTGAAAGAAGTAAATATGTTGCAAAATATCGGAATCCTGATGAAATAATAATGAGTGAAGTGTATTATGCATATCTAGAGGATGCAGTACGAAGCAAAGACATGCCGCTCAATACACATTCCGATATGTTCAACTCCGCACTCGGACATGGTGGCGGATACCGACATGTTTATTATAAACCTGCAGTGATGTTGTATAACCTTCAATATGTTTTGGGTGATGATCTTTTTCTGGC
>JAYSYX010000107.1:0-4727 GCA_043727235.1 Bacteroidota bacterium | reverse complement strand
GAAGTTAAAAGAAAGTACATATTATTACCATGAAACTGATCCTTCATCCTTAAATACAATTGGAGTCCCTGTAGAGTATAAAAGTTTATTTAAAAATTTGAATGAAAGTTATGCTCCTCAGAGATATACCTTATCAGAAACGGGACAAATGATCGCATTTTTTGGAAGCCCCAGTTATGTTATCAAGACAGGCGGTTTTAACGAAATTCCTAAACCAATTGAAACAAATAACGGAGCTTCAAAAGGAAGTGTTGTTGTGTTGGGTCAAAATATGGAGAAAAAATGGGAGTTGAATTATTCATTCCCAAATAATGGTGAATCTTACAAATTTGAAGATGTGAAACTGGATGATACCGGAAATTTTTATGTTCTCGGAATTCTATATAATAAAGGCAGTAAAAATGATGCAAATTACCACTACGTAGTTACTGCAATAACAAATAATGGCAAAGATAAAAAGGAATATACCATTAATCTGGGTGAAAAATTCATATCCTCCTGCGCTATTAACTTCACTGCTGATGGTAGGGTTAATTGTACAGGTTTTTATTCAAATAAAAAAAATGATTTGATTAGAGGATCTTTTTTGGTTACAATTGATCCTAAAACACAATCAATTGTTGCAAATAATAGCGCAGATCTTCCTGTGGATTTTCTTAAATTATTTATGGCAGAAAATAAAGCTGAAAGTGGTGGCGAATTAGCTGATTATACCCTTAGAGACGTAATAAAAAAAGAAAACAATGTAATAACCTTGATCCTTGAACAATCATATGTTAATAGTTCGACTGTTAAAAATGCAACCACAGGTGCTGTTTCAGAACAATCCGTTTATTACCGTAACGAAATTGTTTTGATCACTTTAAATGCAGATAATTCGGTGAAATGGTATGCAGTAATTCCAAAAAAACAAGCCTCAGTAGAACATCAACTTCTATCCTATGGGCTTCATGTTAATGATGAAATGATTTATCTTCTTTATAATGACAATGAAAAAAATCAGAATGAAGACATAAATGAAAAACTGAATACCTATATTGGAAAAAATACTGTTACCACTCTGGTAACTATAAAAGCAAATGGGGATTGGGAAAAAAACACCCTATTCACAGAACAGGAAAAGCAGGTAGTATTTGTTCCGAAGCTTTTTAAACAGGTAAGCCCGAATGAATCTTTGATATATTCGGAAAATGATAAAAAATATAGGATTGGGAAGCTTTCATTTGAATAATTTAATTAAACTGGTAATCTTAAATTACACATGGATTTACTGTAAAGTATGTTATTTCGAAACTACGGTCTAATTGTCTGCAATAAAGTTTATAAAATGCAGTTATATTTTAATTGATATTTTCCGGCCAACCGCTAAAGATATATTAGATAACTATTACTTTTGTTACCAAAAATACTGAATCTCCCTCCAAAATTTTTTACTTCAAAAAATATTATTAATTTTCCATTTTATTAATCCAAAAACCAATTTTTATGGCTACTCCACAAGAAATTCTGGACAATGTGAAACAATTTATTACAAGTGTGGGTGTTGACCCAGCTACTTGTTGGAATGAACAAAACAAGGCTTATTACATTTTCAAAGGCTCTGCAAAACTGGAAGTGTTTGTATCCAGTCACCCCCAAAACGATGGTACTACTCGTCACTATCTGCGGATTTTCAGCGGATTGATGTTGGTCCCTGCAACCGGTAAAGAACATTTCTACCGCCGTTGTATGGAAATAAGCGATCAAAGTTTAGGTGTTAAACTAACTGTAGTTCCAAATGCTGCACCTGACAAAGATTGGGTATATGCAACTTATGAGCGCGACATTAATGGAATGGACTATAACGAAACCATTACTTGTGTTAACGACATGGGTCTATGGGCCGATTGGTTGGATGACCAGTTAAAGACGGAATTCGGTGCAGGAGCAGGTCCTTCGCAGCCTTGAGTTTTGAATTTTGAAAAATTACATTTGAGAACCTTTCCGTTTAACGGGGAGGTTTTTTTGTTTAACTTTAGATTACAAATTACCTCCTATGAAATACTTATATTTAATTTTAATAATTTCCATAGCTCAATTAAGTTTCTGTCAAGCAATTGGTGATCTGGATGTTTCATTTGGAGATGAGGGAATTGTAGTCATACCTGAAGCTGGAACGTGGTATGCTATTGAGTTGCAACAGGATGGTAAAATTTTAGCTATAGGTTCTGGAACGTCAGTAGGTTTTGCAATTAACAGATATAATTTTGATGGAACCTTAGATACCTCGTTTAGTAATGATGGAATGTTAATTATATCTAAGGATTCCACAGACACACACTATGGCAGGGCAATACTGATTCAAGAGGATAGTAAAATAATAATTGGCGGAATTGATGATTACGGTATAAATGGAAACTTTGTATTAGTAAGAGTGTATGAAAACGGAAAAATTGACAGCAGTTTTGGCAATAATGGATTTGTATCTTCTCCATTTCCAGATACTGATGATGATTTAAGGGCAGTTGTCATACAACCTGACGATGGGAAAATAATTATGTCGGGAACAATGTATAATCCTATAACAAACATTTATGAGCTTGGTATAATTAGATATCTTAATAATGGCATAATTGACAGCAGTTTTAGTGGAGATGGAGTTCAATTAAATAACTTTAACGAAGGTGATTTTTATGTCAGAACAATGATTTTGGAAGAGGATGGAAAAATTGTTGTGGGTGGAATTACTGATAATTCTGAGTTTGGAATTGTTCGATATAATACTGATGGATCACTTGATATAGATTTTGGTATGGAAGGACTTTCTTCTTATTCTTATAATACCCATGCTCAATATGGTGAATCTTTAGCTATACAAAATGATGGTAAAATTATTTTAGGGGGCTGGTGGCATCCGGGAGATTATGGAGATTCTCAAGGTCTATTAATGAGAGTGAATATAGATGGTTCACTTGATCATACATTTGGAATTGAAGGTTTTGCTGATATTGATTTTGGATATAATGAAGATAGAATTTGGTCAATAGCAATTCAGAATGATGGAAAAATTATCGGAGTAGGTGGCTCCAACTCGCGTTTTGCAGGTGTTCGCTATAAACAAGATGGAAAAATTGATTCAACCTTCGGGTATGATGGTTATATATTTACACAATTAAGTGATGAATATGATCTGGCCTACGATATAGCAATTCAACCGGATGGGAATTTTATTTTAGCAGGGAATGCAGACTATCATAATAGCCTCGCCAGATATATCAATGACGCTAATGTTGTAATTAATAATATTAACTGGATAAATAATTCCATCTTTTTATTCCCAAATCCAGTAACATTTAATGTAACACTACAATATACTTTATTGCAGGACGAAATTGTTTCCATTTACATTTACAATATTGCCGGTGATAAAATAACCACCGTAATTGAAAACAAAAAAATGGCCGTAGGAGAATATGATCAGATTATTCAAATATCGGAAAGTTTGCCTGCAGGAAACTATATCATTAGTGTAGAAACTTCAGGATCTAAGTCAAATATTGATTTCACGAAAATATAAATACAGAATTGTGAAAACATTGATCCCAATATTAGCTCTTTTGCTTATTTCCTGCAATAAAACCTATGAAATAAAAATTCAATTTGGTTATGTCGCAGGAATTGAAAAGGGCACACCTGTAACCATTGATGGATTTAATATCGGTAAAGTTTTAAAAATTGAATATCATAATTCACGAACAATAATAACTGTATTGGAGATCGATAATGATGTAGCTCTTTTTAGCGATGCTACTTTCAAAGTGGATGAGATTGACCTTTTAGGCGAGAAAAATATTATTGTATCTCCAGGAAAGTCAGGTCAATTGTTAGATCGAACTCAAGTGATAATTGGAATTCCGGAGGATAGATCGATACCACCGGATTCACTAGGAATGGAAATTGGAGGATTCTTAAAGAATATTTTTAATAAGGATAGATCCACAAACGATTCGATATTGATAGAATTAAGGAGATTAAACGAAAATCTCGAAAAATTGGAAATTAAATGATTTCATCTGATGATGTTCATATTTTTTCTCTTAAAATTATAAACTTCTTCTCAAAAAACAAATAAGAAATACCGGAAATTATTATTGAGAAAAAAAGAGCAATTGCGGTAAAAGTCATCACACTCCAAACATCATCTATTCTAATGGAAAGATATTTGCAAAATTGATACATGATGTGAATGAAAATAAGGTGGTATACATAGAGACCATAACTTATTTTCCCCAGTTTGGATAAAATAGTATTATCATTAATTCGGATCTTTGAATCCTGAGGAATAAACACACAAATAATCCCAACAAATAACAATGCAATTACCGTTGGACGAAAAATATCAAAATTCATAAAGTTGGTGATTGGGAAAACTGTTGTTTGAAAAATAACAGCTATCAAAGCCAGAAATAAATAAATATATTTTGTCCAAGAGGGAATTGACCTGATAAATGCCGCTACCCGCTCATAATTTTTTGCAACAAAATAAGCAGGTAAACCACCAAGAGCAAAATTGTCGAGGTTTGTAAATATTTCCTGATTTACAATGCGTTCGTTATTTGTTATTCCAGGTTCGAGATATCGCGCAATCCAGGATATAACAATACTGCAGATCAAAAATAAAGGGATACGTTTTCCGGGAATTAAAAATATCACCAACATCCACAAAATATAAAAATGCTCTTCAATGC
>JAYSYX010000106.1:0-4736 GCA_043727235.1 Bacteroidota bacterium | reverse complement strand
TCCCTTGTCAAAAAAAATAACACAAAAAAAAATCCGCCAACAGGCGGATTTTTTTGCGTTATTTTTTTATTCAGCACTTTTCTTTTCTTTCTTCTGGTTCATTTCTTCTTTCATTTTTGCTTGTTCTTCAGGAGTAGCATTTTTATATTTTTCCTTTACGTCATCTTTTTTATCAGAATTATTTCCGGAATGATCTGATTCATCTTTTTTGTTATTGCGGTAATCTTTGAATTTCTGCATTTGGTCTTTAGAAAGAACCTGAGAATATTCTTTGAAACGTTGTTTTGTCAACTCATCTTTTTCCGCTTTTGCAGCATCGGCATTTGGATTTTCCATGCCTTTGTATTTAGATTTCAGATCTTCTAATTTATTTGCATAACGAAGATTAATCGCCATTATTTTTTGTTCCTGACCTGCATCAAGGTTACAAATTTCATCCATTTTTGAGGTCCAATCTTTTGCAGTTCCTGCCGCATCGTTTGACATTTCAGATTGTACTTTTTCTTTTTTATCAGATTTATCACCTGACTTAGTATCATCTTTCTTTTCAGTTTTAGAATCTGTACCGCCTTTTGTAGTTACCTGGGCATAACTGTTATTAAACAGTAGGGTAGCGATAATAACCAGGAGTAAGCTTGCTTTTTTCATTTTATTGTTTTTTTTGTAATGAGTATATTTGTAAAAATCGTGCCATTATTTTAATAATGAGCTATAGCTGCAAAGTTAAACTTTAGTTTTGTAATATAAGACTAAAATGAAGCTCTTTTTAACCTGTCGTTTATTGCCCTGCCAATACCTTCTTCTGGGAGCAATTCGGAGATTATAAGTTCAGCGCCTGAATTTTCAGCTTCATGCATCATCGAAAAGAGGTTGTGTGCAGCCTCATGCAGTTCTTTTTTGGAGGAGAGCTGATAACTTTTTATAACAGAGGGGTGTTCAATTTTTTGGTAAAAAGCAATTACAGCCAATTTTTTATCTGAAAAACGATTTACTAACTCCTCAATTTTTCCAAGCACTAAAGGCATTTTTGGAGCATAATGGCTGTTTAACATGCCGGGCGCTTCAGGACTCTCAATGCTCACGGTTGTTTTAGGCAGATAACTTGTTAATTGAGCAATATCCTCTGCTGAAACACCACCGGGTCGCAATATCTCTACCTTTTCATACATGTTCATTTTGATTATGGTAGATTCAACACCAACACTGCATTCGCCTCCATCCAACACGTATTCTATTTTATCGCCCAACTGCTCTAAAACGTGTGCTGCTGTGGTAGGACTAATTTTGCCGAACAAATTGGCACTGGGTGCTGCAAGTGGGAAATCTAATGCTTTTAATAATTGTATGGTAAGGGGATGATCAGGCATTCTAACTGCAACATAGGAACTCCCGGCTGTAATGATCGGATGAATTGCATCTGATTTCGGAAATAATATTGTTAATGGTCCCGGCCAAAATTTTTCGGCAATTTTTTTTAATAAGGGATCGATGGAATTTGTAATTTTTTCTACCATTTCCCATGATTGCACATGAACGATTAGAGGATTAAATTTTGGTCTGTTCTTTATTTCGAAAATGTTTATTACTGCTTCTGCATTAAATGCATTTGCAGCTAACCCATACACAGTTTCTGTAGGAATTGCAACTACTTTACCGTTTTTAAGTAAGGTAATTGTCTTTTGAAGGTCGTACCCTGCCTTCAAGATTTTGCAGGTTTAAAACAGTAAATTAAATTTCCTTCGGTATCTATTTCTTTTCCACCCAAAAAAACTTTTTTTAAATTATCATGTAAAGTTTTCTCTGATTTGTAATTTTCTTTTAAACGACTGAACAATAAAACACCTTGAGATGATAAAGCTGATTTAAGAAATAACATAAAGTTTTCGTTATGAAATATTTCAGGTACATGTTTATCAATAAACAGATCTACAGTTATGAGGTCAAATTTATTTGTATTATTTATCATCCATTCCAATGCATCACTATGGTGTATCTTTAATTTAGTAAAATCGCAATCCTGCGGATAATATTTTTCGGCAAGATGAATTATGGTTTGATCATACTCCACGCAATGTATATCACAGTTAATTTTATGGATCTTTTGAAGCATTTGAGGAATACTTCCCAGACCCAAACCCAAAACTAAAACGGACTTTGCAGTTTTTAATGCAGGACTTACTAAATTAAGGGCTGTTTTATATGATGAATAACGATCTTCATACGAATACGTGGCATTTGGAGAATTAAGCATAAATTTTCCGTTCCAAAGTAATATCTCAAGCGAATCATCAAATTCACCTTTGAGCGACTCGATGTGAATCTGTTTTACAAAACTTATTACATGTTTAAATGATCGCTTTTTAGGAACAGTCAACACGGATTTCGGCAAATTAATTGGTTTTATAGAATTTCATTGCTTCTACCATATATTCATTCTTGATATTATTTATGCGGGTTTCATCGCTCGGATGTGTACTCAAAAATTCCGGAACTGATGAGCCGTTTGCCGACATTCTTGTCCAAAAATCAATTGCTGTATGAGGATCATATCCTGAAGCTGCCATAAAGATCAATCCCAAACGATCTGCTTCTGATTCCTGCAATCTGGAAAAGGGCAATAAAACACCAACTGTAGTTCCAACTCCCACCGCTCCCAATAACAATGCCCTTGTTTCAGCAGGTTTATTGGTAAGTGCAATGTCCAATGCCATGTAACCGGTACTGGCCAATAATCCCTGGCTCATACGTTCATTTCCGTGACGGGCAACAGCGTGTGCAATTTCATGTCCCATAACAACAGCTAATCCTGCATCAGTTTTGGTATAATCCAAAATTCCGGTATAAACTACTATTTTACCACCGGGCATACACCAGGCGTTCGCTTCTTTACTTTCTACCAGGGTCACTTCCCATACATATCCCTCTATCAAATCAGCGTAGCCCTCCTGCTTTAAAACAGCTTCCACAGCGGGTATCAGCTTGTCGCTCACTCTATTCACTGAAGAATATTCGTTGCCTCTTTCCACCACCTCACTGGTCTTTAAAAAATCGCTATATGCAGTAAGACTCATTGCAATCATCTGACTTTCGGGCAATAAATGCAGTTGATTTCGACCCGTGATCGGCACCTTTGAACAAGAAACAAAAAAGGTAATGAGTAAAAGTGCTGGAATTAATTTTTTCATGTAATTATATTTTTATTCTCCTATATAATTCAAAAATCATACTAGAGTGGTACCAATGGGCTAAATTAATAATTTTTCCATTGTCAAGAGACGCGGGTATCGGGACGCAGGTATCGGGATGAAGGTATTGGGACACGGGAATCGCGAAAACAAACGGTGGCGTTTGCTAAAATTTCGCAAGAAATTTAAACTCCTTTCTCCTCACTCCTTTCTCCTTTTTAGACACGGGGATCGGGAACGCGGGTATCGGGCATTGACAAAATGAGTAATGAGTTATCCTCCTTCGCTAAAGCTACGGCGGACAAGTGAGAAATGAGTGTGATTCAATTGAGCCAGATGATTTAATTATTACCAAATAATTTTAGAGGGGTTAGTGGTGAATGGTGAGTGGTGAGTTTGCTCCACTCAAACCTAAAGTTAGAGGCCTAAGCAAATAGTTCCAATGCTCGCAGGGACCTAGGAAAACAAAGGGTAGGACTTGCAAAAATTTCGCAAGAAATTTAAACTCCTTTTAGCCACCGTAGCTTTAGCGAAGGCGGCTTTCTCCTCACTCCTTTCTCCTTTTTAGACACGGGAATCGGGACGCGAGACACGGGATGACAATGATTTTAACTGGAAATTATGTTCCCGAGTACAAGTTAGTGATAGATGAAAATTTTCAATCAGTAATGAAGGCCCCCCTTTTTTTCCTTACAATCCTTCCTTCCTTTTTTCTTCCTTAGAACCTTCCCCTTCGATTCTTCGAATCTTCTCCCTTCGAATCTTTCGAATCATCTCCCTTCGAATCTTCGAATCTTTTCAAGGGCTATTCATGCCAATTAACACTACGTTCATCGAAAATATTTCTTTCTTGGTTAAACACATCTTTACTTTGCAGTGTTATTTAGTATAGTGATGAAAAAGTACTTTGTTATTGTTTGGATGTTGATCTTTTCAATCCCCGTATTCTCCCAAACCAAATATACGCTCAGCGGTTATGTTAAGGATGCAGAAACAGGTGAAGACCTGATAGGGGCTTATGTTTATCTTAAAAATAACGTTGCAACCGGGACTGTTACTAATATTTACGGATTTTTTTCCATGACCCTACCTGAGGCAGATTACGATATAGTAATATCTTACATTGGTTATGAGACGCAAAATAAGTCTGTTGTATTAAAATCGGATCAAAGGCTAAATATCTCTCTCAAACTTGGCCAGGAATTGGAGGAAGTTGTAATTAAAGGGGAACGTGAGGATGCAAATGTGCAGAGTACGGACATGGGCAGAGTGGAATTAAATATAGAACAGATAAAAACGATACCTGTTTTATTTGGGGAGGTTGATATTTTGAAGGCCATACAATTATTACCCGGCGTTGGAGGTGCCGGAGAAGGAAATACAGGTTTTTATGTGCGTGGAGGAGGTCCTGACCAAAATCTTATTTTATTGGATGAGGCTGTAGTATATAATACGGGACATCTTTTCGGATTTTTTAGTGTGTTTAATTCCGATGCTATTAAAAATGTAACATTGATAAAGGGAGGTATGCCCGCACAATATGGGGGAAGA
>JAYSYX010000105.1:0-4742 GCA_043727235.1 Bacteroidota bacterium | reverse complement strand
TATTATTAACGACCTTTCAAATACCTAAAAATAATAATTCATTGATATGTGCTCCCCAGAAAATGAAGGTGACCCCAAATAATTTTTTTAAAGGTCTGATGATAATGTCGCATCATGGAAAATAATCGCATAAAAAAAAGGGAGATAGTTCACATCTCCCTTTTCGATAAATAAAATGACCGGTTACAGTTTCAAATCATCATCAATATGTGTGTTATCATGATGACCGTGGTGTTGATCATTTTTAATTTCGTTATCTAACCTCAGATCATCATCGTTGGTATTATTTAGGGTTTCTATTGAATGGTTTTCCTCAACATTATCCATAACATTATCTCTGTGGTTTTCAGAATGATTTTCAGAAAAGGCCATGGTATTGTTTTCCCGATCCATGTCTCCGCCTGATTGTTCATCGTATTTATGGGCAAACGCATCAAAATCGAAATCAGGCATCAATCCTTTAATATGATCAACAACAAGTGTCATTTCTTCAAGAAACTTGTTAAAATCCTCTTTATAAATAAAAAGTTTATGCCGTTCATACCCATTTCCATCAAAACGCTTCTTGCTTTCTGTAATGGTAAGGTAATAATCGTTCGCCTTGGTTGTTCTAACATCAAAAAAATATGTTCTTCGTCTTCCTGCGCGTATTTTTCTTGAAAATACGCTGTCGTTTCGCTGGCTGTTTTCGTTCTCCACTGTGGTCGTTTTTTGTTTTTTTAGTGTTGGATTACTTCAAATTTTCCGAAATATATAAAGATTTTGAAAATTCAAGTGCAAAAACCAAATTTTTTATTTTATAAATTGTTTTCTTCGAGCCGCTGAGATTCGTAAATTGCGTAATAAATACCCTTCTCTTCCATCAACAACTCATGGGTTCCTTGCTCTGCAATGTGTTGCTCGTCCAACACCAAAATCTGATCAAACTCAAGCAGAGAGAAGATTCTGTGGGTTATTATGATTGCCGTCTTTTCCTCAAGATAGGTTCTCATATTCCCCAAAATAATTTTTTCTGTATTGTTGTCCACGGCACTTAAACTATCATCCATTAAAATAACGGGCGAATCCTTCAAAAATGCCCTCGCCATGGAAACCCGCTGTTTTTGACCTCCGCTGAGTGTAACCCCCCTCTCTCCTACCATAGTTTCAAAACCCTCCTTAAAATTTTCTACTTCATCTTTTATGGAGGCAAATGCCGCAACCCTTTTTACCTCTTCTAAACTTGCATTTTTGTTTGAAAATGCGATATTATTCTTTATCGTATCCGAAAAAAGAAAAACATCCTGCGGAACCACGCTCATGCCTTTCCTCAGGTCTTTGAGTTTATATTCCTTTATTGGCACATCATCAATATAAATACATCCCGAATCAGGATCATATAGTCTGAATAGCAGTTCAGCAATAGTACTTTTTCCAGCACCGGTTCTACCGACAATTGCAACCTTCTCTCCCGGTTCTATAGTGAAGGAGACATTTTTTAGAGCGGTAACACCGGTATCGGGATAGGTAAATGTGACATTTTCAAAACGTATTTTTCCTTTTATATTGCGTATCACTTCATTTTCAGACAGAATATCAGGTTCTATCAATAAAAATTCATTTATCCGTTTTTGAGAGGCTGCAGCTCTTTGCACTATGGAAACAACCCACCCAAGTGAGGTTACAGGCCAGGTTAGCATATTAATATAAAAAAGGAACTCTGCTAAATCGCCCGCACTTATTTTGTTATTCATTACCTGCATTCCTCCGGCAAAAATGGTAATCAGTACACTCATTCCTATCAGTAATACCATCAAGGGCTGAAACAATGCATCAACTCTCGATAGACTGAGAGAAAGGTTTTTATACTTTTCACAGTTTTCCTCAAAATAAAGGCCCTCTTTTTCTTCCTGAGCATATGCCTGAATAACCCGAATTCCTGAAAAAGATTCCTGGGCAATGCTTGT
Organism: Bacteroidota bacterium; assembly: GCA_043727235.1. Taxonomy (GTDB): domain Bacteria; phylum Bacteroidota; class Bacteroidia; order Chitinophagales; family BACL12; genus UBA7236. Next base: position 2,796 of record JAYSYX010000105.1, on the reverse strand, counting down.
AAGATTTGAAAGTTGGGCCTGAATCAATTCACTCTTTTTATTTATGATACTATTCACAAAGTATATTGAAATCGACAAAACAGGTAATGGCAACAATACATAAATTGCGAGTGTAGGACTAATATGAACCATCATCCATATAGCTAAAACAGAGTTAAAGACAAGATTAATAAAATACATGACAGCCGGACCAACATATTGCCTGACACGACCAACATCCTCAGCCACCCTGCTCATAAGGTCGCCTGTGTTGTTTCTTTTGAAAAAGGCCGGTGTTAACACCTCATATTTTGCAAACAACTCATTTTTCTGGTCGAATTCGATGTGCCTGCTCATAATAATGATGGTCTGGCGCATTATGAACATACAAATTCCCCTCAAAATAGTAAATGCCACAAACAGGGCAGCAAAAAACAACAGGGTATTAATCAGATCGGAGGGAATGCTGTCTCCACTTTTAAAAACGTCCAGATTTTTTTCCACCAGATCTATCATATCTCCGATATAATGCGGTGCAAAAACTTGAAATACATTTGAAAGTGCAACAAAAAAGGTCCCGGTTAGGAACAGCCATTTATATTTTAAAAAATAAAAATTCAGCGATTTCAGATGTTGCATGTAAATGCAAAGCTATAAAACCATTCAAAAGTTTCTTCTCTGTTTAACTTCTCCTATCTTTGTGCCTCCAAAATAAATGTTCATTTATGTCTAATACTTCTCTGCAGCTTACCAATGGTGAAATTTTTTCAACGATGTTGGAAATGGAACATGAACAAATGGTTTTCTGCACCGACAAAAAAAGTGGTTTAAAAGCCATCATCGCAGTACACAACACCACCCTTGGTCCGTCATTAGGCGGCACACGGTTCTGGAATTACACCAATGAAAATGAAGCCATAATTGATGTTTTGCGTTTATCACGTGGCATGACCTATAAGGCGGCAATCAGCGGATTGAATCTTGGCGGAGGAAAGGCTGTAATAATTGGCGACTCGAAATCGCTGACAAATCGTGAACCCCTTTTTCGTCGCTACGGACGTTTTGTTGAATCGTTGAATGGAAAATATATTACTGCCGAAGATGTTGGAACTTCTACGGGAGATATGGAATTTATTTCTATGGAAACGAATCATGTTGCCGGAAAACCCGAAGAAATGGGTGGCGGTGGCGACCCTTCGCCGGTAACAGCTTACGGAGTATTTTTAGGATTAAAGGCGGCGGTTAAATTTTCAACCGGCAGCGATAACCTCAAAGGAAAAAAGGTATTGGTGCAAGGAGTTGGGAATGTTGGATTTCATTTGGTGGAAAGATTATTGAAGGAGGAAGCAGCTGTGATGATATCTGATATTAGTGAGGAAAGAATTAATAAGATCACTTCTAAACACAAAGTGGAAGTTATAGGTAAGGATGCCATTTACGATACTACAATGGATATTTATGCTCCTTGTGCTTTAGGTGCTACCATAAACGACGAGACCATTCAAAAATTAAAATGCAGCGTAATTGCCGGTGCTGCAAATAATCAATTAAAGGATGAAAAAAAACACGGCAGAGAATTAATTGACCGTGGAATTTTATATGCACCTGATTATTTAATTAATGCCGGTGGATTGATCAATTGTTATTCTGAATTGGAGGGATATAACAGAGAAAGGGCGCTGCAAAAAACAGAGATAATTTATACACGCGCTCTGGAAATATTTGAGATCGCCAGAACAGAAAATATTACAACACAGGCTGCTGCCAACAGAATTGCAGAGGAAAGATTAGCAGCAATTGGGCAAATGAATTCCAGATTATAAGTTGAAAATGAGTGTTACGGGAAAGGCATTATTTATGTAAACTTGTAATTTAATTTTTAAAAATATTTTTATTTAATATTTACTAACTATCGTTACTTGAAATGCTGAGCAGAAGAGGATTAAGAATTAAGGCAATGCAGACCTTGTATATTGTCTCGAGTACCGACAATATGGATGTGAGATCAGCACTAAAGCAGTTGAATTACAGTATTTACAATTCCCATCTTGCCTATTTGTATGGTTTACATTTTATTACAGAACTTGCACATCAGGTAGAACTGGAGGCTCATATTAAAAAGAACAAATATTTGCCAACTGAACAAGATCTTAGCTTTCCCATAAAATTTTTCAAAAATCATTTGGTGAACACCCTTTGGGAAAATCAATATTTTCAAAGCAAACTTAAAAAAGAAAAATTATTCGATTGGGTGGATGAAGAAATTGTGAAAATGATCTACACACAGATGAAAGAATTTAAACCCTATGAAAAATATGCTGCAGAATTAAGCGATGAAACCGGAGATACAAAGATAGTTCAGGAAATTTTTGACAATTTTTTATTGAAAAACGAATATTTTGACGAGCACATGGAAAATGTAGTTGGAACATGGGCAGATGATGAATTTATCGTGAAGGGTTTGATGGATGAATTTTTTCGTGTCAAATCTATTTCCCCCCAAAATGAAAGAATGCTTTTTGATTTTCATATCAGTGATGAAGAACAGCGATTTGCCGATACTCTTGTAGGTAAAACAATGGAAGAGGACGCTCATTATGATGATCTTATCAAATCAAAATTGCAGAATTGGGAGCTCGACCGGGTTTCACTTATTGATCGAATACTAATGAAGATGGCAATTACTGAATTTTTACATATCCCAACCATTCCAATTAAGGTAACCATTAACGAATATCTGGATATATCCAAATTATACAGCACCCCAAAAAGCCGTGAATTTATTAACGGTGTTCTGGACAAACTTATGAATGAATT
>JAYSYX010000104.1:0-13017 GCA_043727235.1 Bacteroidota bacterium | reverse complement strand
ACGCGCAGGCTACCGAAGTATATTATTTAAGAGGAAATATAGATGAACCATGGTGCTGTGGTTGGGCTCCATACGATAATGCAAATCCCACTGAACTTGATGCTGTTTTTGGCGTAGGTGGATGGACTCTGAACTACTACGAGACAGCGGTAGCGGCTTCCATCTTTAACGATAATACATGTTATGTTTATATGGAAGGCGGTGACGGCCATACAAACCTAATGGAATCCTTTTTCATAACAAACAAGATCCTGATTGAACAATGGGTATATGACGGAGGAAGTTTATTTATGAATGCCGCTCCGAATATAGGAAACGGAATGTCATACGGTTTCGGAGGGGTATTGCTCTGGTATCCATATTTTTGGTCGAGTTATGCAATTGTGGATGTTGGCGCAACCGCACATCCTATCTGGATTGGTCCCTTTACTCCAACAGTTACCAGCATGACCGGAACATCCTATACCCATGCCTATGTTTCCGGAGGAGGTGTTACACCTATAATAGTGGATTTCTATTCTCCCATATATTTTGCATTAACGGAAAAAACCTGGGGATTGGGTCATGTTTTTCATGGAGGAATGACAACAGCTTCCTGGCATTCACCTGCCCCTGAGGCCTCAAATGTAAAAATGAATATGCACAGTTATCTTGCGGGCATATGTGATCTGATAATTCTAAGCGTTGAATTCACCGACTTTTCGGCAAAGGTTGAGAACGGAAATGTTTTATTATAATGGGATACCAACAACGAATTAAATAATGATTATTTTACTGTGGAACGTTCGTCCAATGGTTTAATATGGAGTAATATAGCAGTGTTAAATGGAGCCGGCAATTCCCTCGAAACAAATAATTACCAACTTTATGATGAACAACCCCTTTTTGGTATTTCTTATTACAGAATAAAACAGACAGACTTTAACGGAATGTCTTCCAATTCACAAATTGAGGATGTAAATATTGATGAGGAACTTACCCTTTATCCAATTCCTGCTAATGACTATATTCAACTTCAATTTAAAGAATTGAAAGGCCCTGTTGTTAGTGTTTTAAATTCTATAGGCGAAAAATTATTATGCGATCAAACAATCAATTATAACACTGTAAAAATTGATGTAAGTGAAATTCCGGCAGGGGTTTATTTCATTGAGATCCAAAATAATGGCGATCCAATCAGCAGAAAATTTATCAAACGATAATCAAGCTCTTCAAAATCGCAATCAAATACCTCTTCACTTGTCAATTTCATCCAAATTTTTGCATTTTTTTAGCAATCATGGATATATTATTGCTAAATTATTAGTGGAAATGCAATTTAGGCAACATTTTTGCATAAAATATGTAAATTTATTGCATAAATCACAAATATCACTAGATAGCCAAATCCTACTCAAAATAAATTAAATATGTTGAGATTAGCTTCCATTGTAATGAGCTTAGGGATTTGCGTCATTATTAGCTCCTGTTCTAAAACAACTGCGGACTGCGGTTCTTCCACCGATTGTGCTTCCGTTACATACGCATCAACCATCAAACCTTTAATTGCAAATAAATGTGGACTTTCTGGATGCCACGGCTCCGAATTTTCGAGTTATTCGGGATTAATGAAAATTGTAGATGATGGTTCGCTCGAAAGTGAAGTGGTGAATTCTGAAAATATGCCAACCGGCGGAGTAACCATGAGCTGCGGTGAAAGACAAGAGATTGAATGTTGGATAAATAGCGGAGCTACCAACAATTAAAAGGATTAAAAGAGTTTTGAAAAATAGCTGGACTTAATCAGGTCGGCTATTTTTTTTAATGGCTTCAAATTTGTAAGCTCATACAAAATTTAACCTACTTTTAACAAGTGTACTTTCTAAATATCCCACAAAACCTGCCTAATTTTAACACTTCATTCAAATCACATCAAATTATGAAAAAATTAATATCAGCTATAGTCTTAGTATTGATAATTGCAAGTCCGGGAATAATAACAGCACAAAGCCTCGATGAGGTATTGGATAATCACTTTGAGGCCATTGGACAAAAAAAACTTAAAAAGGTGGAAACCATTACCACCAAAGGAAAGATCAACCAAATGGGAATTGATGTTCCCTTTGTTCAAATTTCGGTAAGGCCAAATCTTTTTAGGGTTCAGGGAACATTTCAGGGATTGAGTTTTGTGCAAACTTATAATGGAACAGAAGGCTGGACAGTAAATCCTTTTGCAGGATCTACAGCACCCGAGCCTATTCCAGCTGATCAAATGAGAGAACTTAAAATTCAGGCCGATATGGACGGTATGTTATGGAAATGGCAGGATAAGGGTTATGCTGTAACCCTCGACAGCACAGAAGAAGTAGAAGGCACACTTTGTTACCGTGTTAAAGTGGTTGTACCGGAAGGAAGTACTTACATCAGTTTTATTGATAAGGAAAGTTTTATGATAATAAAAACAAGGTCAAACAGCACAATTATGGGGACAGCTGTGGAAGGGGAATCTTTTTACAGCAATTATATGCAAATTGATGGTATTGCCTTTCCGGGAAAAATTGAGAACAGATATAATGGTGTAACCAGCGAAGTGATTTTAATTGAGGCTGTTGAGTTGAATAAAGAATACGCAACTACCTTATTTGATAAGGAAGGAACGGCAGTAATTACGGAATAAAAATTATAATTAAACAGCATGTTCCGGGGAAAAACCCTGAATATGCTGTTTTCTTTTTTGTAGAAATTTAAACCTTCTTTTAGCAATATATTGCTTTGAATATCGACGAGTTTTGCCCAAATACCATTTGATCTAAACCATTTAATATGAAAAAATCATTTTTCACTCTTTTTATCCTTTTTCAGACAGGTATAAATTCCTTTGCCCAAACCCAAATTACCGATGCAACATTTGGAGCAATTGAAGGCAGGCATATTGGTCCCGCAAGAATGAGCGGAAGAATAACCTGCATAGATGCTGTAAACTCAGATCCAAATCTGATGTATGTTGGAGCTGCCGGTGGTGGTGTTTGGAAATCAAAAAACCAGGGAACAACCTTTAAACCCGTTTTTGATGATTTCAGTCAGTCGATCGGGAGTATTTGTATAGACCAACAACGTCCGGATACCGTTTGGGTTGGAACAGGTGAATGCTGGACCAGAAATAGCGTAAGCATAGGCACGGGAATTTACAAAACATACGATGGTGGAAATAAATTTGAGTTTGCGGGATTAGCTAATAGTGAACGTATAGCAAAGATCATTATCCATCCTGAAAACCCGAATACCGTTTTTGTTGCCGTTATGGGAGCGCTTTGGGCAGATAGTGAGGACAGAGGCGTTTATAAAACTACAGATGGAGGAAAGACCTGGAACCGAATTTTATTTGTAAATGGCGGAACAGGTTGCGCAAGTTTGATAATGGATCCAAATGAACCCAATACACTTTACGCAGCAATGTGGGACTTCAGACGGGAAGCTTCCATTTTCCGTTCAGGTGGACCTGGTTCATCAATATATAAGTCGACAGACGGAGGAAATACCTGGAACAAAATAACCGGCGGATTACCTGTTGAGACCCTTGGAAGAATTGCTTTAGCCATTTCTTCCGTGGCCCCTTATGATGTATATGCCTTGGTTGAATCGGACAATTCTGCTTTATATAAGTCAGTAGATAAAGGTTCTAACTGGCTGAAGATCAATTCACAAAATGCAATGGGAGAACGCCCATTTTACTTTAGTTATATAGTTACCGATCCTATGGAAGCGGATAGAATTTACAAACCGGGATTTAATTTATTGGTCAGTGTGAATGGTGGTAAAATTTTCCAGGGAGCTGCCGTGGAAGGTGGAGGATATCACAGCGATCTCCATGCACTCTGGATAAATCCAAACGATAATAAGTTACTTTATATGGGCACGGATGGCGGAGTTTATATCTCCCGCGATAAGGGAAATACATGGAGTCATTGCAAGAATCTGCCTGTTTCTCAGTTCTATCATGTGAGCGTGGATATGGAAAAACCTTATAACGTTTATGGAGGTCTACAGGATAATGGCAGTTGGAAAGGTCCTTCGCAAAATTCGGGTGGTATACAGAACAGCAACTGGGAAACCATGGGTTATGGCGATGGTTTTAATGCCTATGCCGATAAATCTGATAACAGTATTGTTTATTGGCAATATCAGGGGGGAAGAATATACAGGACAGACCAAAAAAGCGGTGAAAACAAGTTCATAAAACCTTTCGCCGATGCAACAACGGAAAATTTACGCTATAATTGGAACACTCCATTCGTATTTGGTAAAAACTCTGGTTGGATCTATGTTGGTGCACAATATCTTTTCCGTTCAAAGGATAAGGGAGATACCTGGGACCGCATTTCACCGGACCTCACTACCGATGATCCTAACAGACAAAGACAGGAGAAATCGGGAGGATTGACTGCGGATAATACTACTGCCGAAAACAATACCACCATTTTTACCATAAGCGAATCACCCCTGGACAATAAAATAATTTGGGTTGGGACAGATGATGGTAATATTCAGCTTACGCTGGATGCCGGTAAAACCTGGACCAAACTCAACGATAAAATAACCGGACTCCCACCCTTTGCTTTCATCTCCCATATTGATGCAGATAACTTTAACAAAGGTTCTGCATACATAACTGTTGACGCCCACAGAAACGGAGATATGAAACCATATGTATTCTACACTAATGATTCAGGTAACTCATGGAAAAGCATTGTAAATGAGTCAGTTAAAGGATATTGTCACGTTATCAAACAAGATCTCGTAAATGAAAATTTGCTGTTCTTAGGGACTGAATTCGGGTTATTTGTAAGTATTGACAAAGGAGTAAACTGGGTTCAATTCAAAAGTAAAATTCCTCAGGTTGGTGTTTTCGACATAGCTATTCATCCGAGAGATCACGATCTAATACTTGCAACACACGGCAGAGGAATCATCATTCTTGATGATCTTACACCGATCAGGAGTTTGTCTACTTCTATTTTGGAGGAAGATGTTGTTTTTCTGCCTACCAGACCCTACTTCCTCCCAAAAGGCGGAGTTGTTCAGGATTATCCTGGAGATGATGAGTTTATTGGAGCAAATCCAAATGGAAATGCTGTTGTTGCTTATTATATGAAGAAACGACATGTTTTTGGGGAGATGTATATAGAATTATACGACAACAAGGGCAATTTCATCAAACAACAGCCTGCAGGAAATCGCAAGGGAATCAATATTGTGAGCATACAAACCCGAATGAAGGCACCGAGAGTGCCAAGTTCTCCAAACCTTTTAGGAGAAGCTGCCTTTGGTCCGGAACTCGAGCCGGGTGATTATATAATTAAGTTGATAAAGGGCAGTGATACTATAAGCACCAAGCTGACCATCAACTACAATCCGGATGTGATTCATTCGGCAGAGGACAGAAAATTGCGAAGAGCTACCTTATTAAAGGCCTATGACCTTTTGGAGGAATTGGCATATCTCGACCATCAGATCTTACAAATCAGAGACAGGACAAAAATTCTGGCGGACAGTGTTCAAAACAAGGGATTGCGCACAAATTCATTCAAATACCATAAAATGATGGAAACCATGCACGGCGAAATATCTGCCACACAGCCCGGTGAAGGTGGAATAACAGGACAAGTACGTTTAAGAGAGAAAATTGCGGAAGTTTATGGTGCAGTTGGAGGTTATCAGGGCAAACCAACCAATGTTCAACTCCAGGCGCTGGATTTTTACACTACCGAGGTACATAAAATGAGGGTAGAAATAGATAATTTATTGTTAAACGAACTGAAAGCATACAATGCAGCGGTGGTGCGACAAGGTTTTAAGCCGGTAGAAGTAATTTCGAAAGAAGAATTCTTCAAATTGAAATAAGCTTCAATACCATATAAATAATTAACCACTGAAAAATCGAAAATAATGACCAAAGAAAGCGGCACAAAAGAAAACCCATGGCAACTTAAAACTCCACCCTTAAGCTCTGAATTTACCATGCACAAAGATGAAAAAGATGGAAAGGCGATACTGGTGTGTACCGTTGGAAAAACAGTATTACATTATGACTATCGATGCCTTAATGATCTGCATGCCATGTTAAAAAAACACGGAGATTGGATGGAACTTGGCTCTGCAGACGAACAAAAACCAGCTAAGGAAGGAACGGTTGAAGCCTGGGGTCGTTCAGAAAAAAATCCTGTTGGCGGTTGGTATGGGTTGAAAAAAGGATTGCGCGGCAGATTTGGAATGTATGTTCCGCCACTTATGGAAAAATTGGGTTTAGCAGAATTGACTCATGAGGCAAAAGGGAATAAAATGCGGGCTAAATGACATATCATTCCAATTTATATTTCTGAAATTAATAATAGTAGGTCCAACCTCCATTTTTATAAAGTTCTTTAGGATAATAAACAGTATTGTTTGTCACCACTAAAAACACTTTCCGAATGTCGCTGATATTAATATCAGGAGTTCCGTCTATCAAAATAAAGTCGGCCACCCTACCCTCTTCGATTGTTCCGAATTGAGATTCTAAACCACAATTTAATGCGCCATTATAAGTAGCTATCTTTAATACATCTGCTGCAGGAATTCCGGCTTTTACATATAATTCTAATTCCCTTTGCATTGCCAATTGTTCTAAACCATCGGTTCCTGCAACTATTCTAATATTGTTTTCGAATGCAAGTTTTAATAATTCGAGCATTTTTGCATAAAACAATTTGTATTCTTCTTTTAAATTTTCATCAACCTTTGGAGTAGAAACAATAAGAGCATTGTGATAAACCTTGGGAATCCAATCAAAAACAGCCTTATACGCTTCAATGGTATCACCTGAAAATTCGCAGAACATGCTGAAATAAAAACTAAGTGTGGGATCAATTGTTACTTCCTCCTCTTTCAATTTATTAATTAAAGCCATAACCTCATTACCATTAATATTTAGGTTTTGTGCAAGCGTGGGATAGTGTGCCATTTTTCCTTTCGCCCTGCTTAAACTATCGGATAAAAGTGAATTCATGAGCGATATCATGTGAGAAATATCATCGTAACCCGCATTTGCCACATCAAAAACATTCATTCCCGAAGGTACATGTCCTCCAACCCTAAACCCAAGACCATGCGCAGAATCGCAGAGCGGTTTCACCCATTCCGGACTTATAGAACCATATAATTTTATGTGATCGTATCCCTCTTTTTTCGATTCAATTTCTGCATTAATTGCTGCTTCGAGGGTTGGCACTATTTTACCGATGGGCCCCTGAAGAGGACTTATTCTATCAATAAATCCTGAAGTAAAACTGATATCCGGACCAACCATTTTATGATCTCTTATCGCCTTTTGCCAAATTAGAATTGAAGGAGTATTACCCATATCCCTTACATGTGTAATTCCTCCGGTAATGTATAGTGGACCAGCATCGCTGGTATAATGGGCATGCATATCCCATAAACCGGGCATCATTGTTTTACCCGCACCCGAAATAATTTCATAGTCTTCAGGTATCACTAATTCAGACGAATTACCAATTTCCTTTATATATCCATTTTCAATAAGCACTGTTTTGTTTTCGGATGTTGTTGCATTTTTGGCGTTAAATAAACGAACAGATTTGATCGCAATTTTTTGTTTGAGCGGCTCAGAGAGCAGATCAAATTCTTTTTTAAAATAAATCTGAGATCTTTTCTCCTGCCAGTTAACTAATGAATCCACCCATGATTCAAATCCCGAACGAATGTGGTTGCGCCATCCGTAGTTGGAAACATCACCAAAATAATTATCATTTTCATCCAGCCAAATAAATTCAGGTGGCAAACCCGTGCCAATAAAAAACTCGGCAAGTTTAATGGAGAATTTATTTTCGTTAATACCAATTTCATGTTCTGTGATTGAATTTAAATAAAGCGTGTCCCTATATCCAAAAGCAATTTTCCTATCCGTACTTTTTATAACAGATCTATATAAAAATTCCCATGTTGCCGGAATATAAAACAGATAATATTGATCTGTGCTTTTTGAAATATATTCTGAAAATCCATTTACAACCGAAATAAGGGAATCGTTTCTTCTAAAAAGTTCCTGATGATACTTTTGATGATAATAATCGGTTCCGCTGCATACACCACTCTTAACTAAATAGTTATTATCAACAATAACGGAAGCAGTTAAACTATCTCCTCTCCCTCTTTCGCTGTATTGATAGGTATAATTAAAAGTGGAGTCGCTTGTTTTCCAATATTGATGATCGCCAATTACAAATCCATTAATTACCACAGAATAATGTAAAGTATCAGACAAATTTTGACCACTGGTGGCATGTGAAATCAAGCAGAAAATTAAAGTCAGGAATTGAGTGCTTTTCATATTAATTAAATTATCCGCACTATAAAATTAACAATTTCCCTGAGTAACTATAACACTAAAAATAAAAACAGCAAAACCAAATGAACTGGTCTTGCTGTTCAGGATTATCATCTTGTAATATCAGAATTTCGCTACCACACCAATTTGAAATGGAGCTTTTGCAAGGCCTATCTCACCATATATACCAATATTTTCCGTAATATATAAACGTGCACCTAAGGTAAGGTCAACACCAAAGTTTATAAATCCATTCACTTCTGTCGGTTCAACTTCAGGATCGTTGCCGGTATACGTATATTTTGAATTTCTATATCCCATACCAATACCTGCATAAGGATCGAACATCTCGTTATCTCCGAAATGAAAATTAAATCTCGCGAGTACGCTATAGGCATTGTATTTAATTCCTGTTGTATATGTCACACTATCAGAAGCATCGTCTGTTCTTTCGTACAATGCATTACCATAAGTATAGGCAACGTTTACACCGAATCCCACCGTTTCATTTAATGCGAATTCAGCCTTTGCAAAAACCGGTCCTATGAGGGTTGTTGAAATATTATCTCCTTCCACCAGATTTAAAAATTCTTTCGTGAGACTTGGAAAACCATAACCGGCAGAAAAAGTGATATCTCCGGGTTCAAATTGTTGCGCACGCGCAACAGAAAATCCTGCAAAATACAAACAGATCACAGGGATAATAATTCTCATTTTTTTCATACTTTATCGATTAATTTATTGAATTAAATCCTCATCAACAATTATTGATGATGCCTGAATTCAATTGTTGTGCCAAAGAGGATGAAGGACGTAGGACGTAGGACATACGACATAGGACGTAGGACATAGGACATAAGACATAGGATTTATGATTTAGAATTGCAACCTTATTGAGTTTTAGGATTGGTTGAATTTAATAGTGTTAATTAATGATGTGTGTAAGCGAATATAATCGGATAATTCAATTATATTTCTGAATTGGGAAATACCTTTGAATTACATTAATCATCATTGTATGAAACATTATTTTAGGAAATTAGATATCTGGAAAGATGGTATTGAATTGTCAAAAATAATTTATGAATTGACACGAAATTTTCCCAAAGAAGAAATATATGGCCTAACTTCACAAATGAGACGATCAGCAATTTCCATACCCTCAAATATAGCCGAAGGATCAGGTAGAGATACCATTAAAGATTTTGCACATTTTCTTACAATCGCAAAGGGGTCTTCTTTTGAACTTGATTCACAATTAATTTTAGCAAAGGAGCTAGGTTATATAACTGAAGAACAGTTGATACCAATTCTGGATAAATTAGTAATTCTACAAAATAAAATATTCAGATTTAGAGAGAAATTAATTAGAGAGGACTTATGACCTATGACCTACGATATATGACACAGGACGCAGGACAAATGATATGGGAAATATGGAGGTATTTGTGTAGTGTATCTATATTAAGTCGTAGGCCGTATGTCATATGTCCTATGTCGCAGGTTATCGTAGGTCCTATTTCGTAGGTCGTAGGTCATACGTCGTAGGTCCTATCAAACCCATCCTTCGTCCTTATACTCTCCAAGAATCACAACATCTTTATCGCGGGAATACGACTTTGCAGCTTCCTTCATCGTTGCTTTATCAGCACTTCTGATCTTAATACCTCTGTCTTTTGACCCTTTATTGCGCACTTCAATATAGAAACCGTTTAGCAGTTTGATCTCCTTATAAGGTGCTCGTCCTAAATTTTTCATGATTGAATTTTGTGAAAGTTACGACAAAATAAGCTCGGACAAGTTAAAAACACACTTGTCAGAAATAAAAATAAAAAAAATGTGTGAATCTCAATTAAACCTCTGTAAAATGGAGGTAAGGCTTTCGAAAATGATACGTTCCTGTTCAGTAGCTTCCTGTTTGTTAACCAAACTGATGAAAATACCCTCATGCCAATCGTAAACAAGTTTAAACTTAACTTCACGATACATGTAGTTCCAGGTAATAGTATTGAAATAATCGTGTTTCTTGGTATATTTTATCGCAAGTATCTTTTCCAATCTTGCTGCAAACTGATAGAACGAGGTTGCATTGTGATTATTTCCGAAATTAATTTCCTGATTTCCAAGTGTATTTGTTTCAACAGTTAACTCCATATCTATATTAATTTGGTTATTTACGACTAATAATGCTAAAGATACACAAAATAATTGACAATTGAGAATGCCGCCTTCGCTAAAGCTACGGTGGCTGAAATAAGATTTTAGAATTGAACAGCCTTCATAATTTAATTCGGAGGATAAATCGAGCTTAGGAGGCTCTCACTCCCAGTGAGGGCCTCACTAAGCGGTATGCCACAAATGGGACTCTCACTCTAATGAGGATCTCAAAAGAGTGAAATTCTTGTCAGCACAGCGTTCCACTGTGACCGAGACTGCGACTGTGACTGCGACTGAGACTGTTACCATTTTAAAGAATAAAGGATTGTAATCGCTGAAAAAGTCCAATACGGAGAATTATCTTCCAATGCAAGTAACTGCCTACTGCAACTGCCTACTACCACTCCCTACTGCCACTGCCAACTGCCACTGCCAACTGCCACTGCCAACTGCCACTGCCAACTGCCACTGCCAACTGCCACTGCCAACTACTCCCCCCTACTCAAAACCCATGTTTACAGCTCCAATTACTAAAATGACGGGGTATTATGCCAAATGTTAAATAAATATATATTGTTTGTAAACCCTTAAATAACGTTGCAAGACTAAGGTTTCAAAGCGAAAACCTATGTTTTAAGGGTGACACTTTAAAGGTTTTAACTGTGTTATACCTAAAATATTGTTGCAATGTTGTAGTTTTGCATAAATTAATTTTTTAATATGAATACAGGAATAGTAAAATTCTTTAACGATTCAAAGGGATTTGGATTTATTAAAGACGAAGCAACCCAAAAAGAATATTTCGTACATGCATCAGGTCTTATTGACCAGATCCGTGAAAACGACAATGTGATTTTCGATCTTCAAGATGGCAAAAAAGGATTAAATGCAGTAAATGTTAAATTAGCGTAAGCAAAATTTAATAGTTTATATATTGTAAACTTTTTTCAACCAAAGCCTTGCATTTATGCAGGGCTTTTTTGTTGCTACCACCTTTCAAGGTCTAGGGCAAATAGCAGCAGCGAACGATGTCGTGAGGTTATCCCCCACTGAATGAATGACTTTTGATCAGTTAACTATGATGCAATGGAATTTTGTACCGCTTTTTTATTAAATGACTAACCATTGAAAGTTTATCGTTTTCATGGGCATTTTTAATATACCATGCCTACGGCACTGGGATTTACTTTTTTACCGCTTTTACTACCGATATTCCATGCCTACGGCACTGTTTTAACAATTTGAAGTATAGAGAAAATCATATTACATTTTCAAATAAAAAAGACCAGTCCTGTAGGGGCGAAATATTGGTAACAATAATACTTGAGTGAAATTCAAATCCCGTAGGGATGAAATGTCGGTAACAATCATATTGGTACGAACCGCAAATCCGGTAAGGATAAAATATCGGTAACAATTTGAATACGGAGTTGAAAAAATCCGGCAGGGATGAAATATCGGGAACAATATGTAGGGTGTTGTACAAATCCCGGAGGAATGAAATATCGATAACAATCATAATTGTATGAACCGCAAATCCCGTATGGATGAAATATCGGTAGCAATATGAATATGATGATGAACAAATCCCGTATGGATGACATATAGAAAATTCCATGGCTAACTCCAATGCTAAATCAGGAAGGATAATTTTCAGTTCTAGATTAATTCAATAACTCTTTATAAGAATGGTGGGCTAGATTACTATAGTATATGCTATACCTCTTTTCCTCTCCCCAATTTCATAAAAAACCTTTCGAAGTACCAATAAACGAGATAACTAGCTACCAAAGTTAGAAGTCCGGAGAAGATCGGTAAAAAATATATTGGAAGATCTTCAGTAGCTGGAGTTTTGGCGAAGAGTTTAGTGAGTGAGTTGTAGATCAATGGATGAAGGAGATAAACCGAATAACTTGCTTCTCCTAAAATTGTCAGAGGCCTGTGGATGAAATTTGGAAGTTTGAAGGTCAATTTGAAGAAACTGATACAAATAGCGATGCAAACTGCAGTAAATACTAATCTGTTAGTTCCTGTCACCAGATTAATGGTATCTCCTGAAACAGGATAAAAAGAAAATACTGCGAGAGCGACAAGTAAAAGTATAAGTATTTTTCGATTATTAATTTCCTTGTTTTTAAGGAGCAAAACAATTAAAAATCCGCTGAGAAAAAGAAATACCTGATTTAATGGATTTACATAATTGCGCCATTGAGAACCAAGATCTTTATCCTCCTGTAAAAGAAAAAATGCAAAATAAATATAAATTGCAAAAAGTATTACAGAAAATATTGCCAATCCTGCTTTAGATCTGTTTGCCAGAAAAATAAAAACCGGAAAAAATACATAAAATACCAGTTCATTTCCAATTGACCAGGCACCCGGAGCAAAGTATCCATGCCAACTTACAAATCCAAAAAGTCCGGTGAGATTTAAAAATACTTTGAGGGCATCCGGTGCTTCTCCTGATAATAAAATAGTAGCTATAGTAACCAACC
>JAYSYX010000103.1:0-13037 GCA_043727235.1 Bacteroidota bacterium | reverse complement strand
ATTATCAAATTGATCACATCCGCTCCGGCACAGAAATTCCCAACAAATTGAGTCCGTGTTTTATTACTCCGCTTACATTTAATGCGATATTCGCACGCAAATGTTTTTTGGCTTCTGATTCGGCTTTGGAAATGGAATGATCCACATAAAAAGTATTGAATTTTTTTGCCATTCCATAAATATAATTCGCAACCTCTGCCGGTGAATAGGTATCCGCTGCAATTTCTACAATTGTTGGGTATTGATTTAATAAAACGATCAACTCTTTTTCAATTGCGTCCAACGATTCAATTTTATCCTGCGAAATTTGAAAATTTTCCTCCTTCAATTTTCTGAAAATGGATTGAATACGCGCATAGGTATACTGAATAAAAGGACCGGTATTGCCTTGAAGATCAATGCTCTCTTTGGGATTGAACAAAATCCTTTTTTTAGGATCGACCTTTAATATAAAATATTTTAAAGCAGCCAATCCAATCTGGTCAGCTAAAATATTTTTTTCCTCCTCACTAAAGTCATGCAACTTTTCCGAAGAAGATAAAAATTCCCTTGCTTCTGCTTGCATTTCATCTATCAACTCATCTGCATCAACTACAGTGCCTTCCCGACTTTTCATTTTTCCTTCGGGGAGATCAACCATGCCATAATTCAAATGATAAATTCCATCTGCAAATGGTTCACTTAATTTCTGCAATACCAATTTTAAAACTTTAAAATGATAATCCTGTTCATTGGCAACAACATATATAGAGGTATCCATTTTAAAATCTGCATAACGGGCAATTGCAACTGCAATATCCTGTGTAATATAAACACTTGTGCCATCGGCACGCAACAAAACTTTATGATCTAATCCTTCTTCCGTCAGATCTACCCAAATACTTCCATCGTCTTTTTTATAAAAGGCGTTTTTTTCAAGACCCTTATAAACAATATCCTTTCCCTTTAAATAATATTCACTTTCCTTATAATCTTTTTCAAAATCTATTCCGATCTTTTTATAGGTTTCCTCAAATCCGGCATACACCCAATTGTTCATGGTATTCCATAATTCAATTACTGCAGGATCACCCGCCTCCCAATCGCGTAACATTTCACTGGCTTCCAAATAAATTGAACATGTTTTTTCTGCGTCTTCCTTAGAAATATTCGACATTTCCAATAACCCTACTTCCTGTTCAAATATTCTCTGATATTCCACATAATATTTTCCTACAAAATGATCACCTTTAATTTCAGTACTTGCCGGCGTTTCTTCATTTCCAGTTCGTTTATAGGCGACCATACTTTTACAAATAGCAATTCCTCTATCGTTTAGTATATTTACTTTATGCACTTCATGACCTGCAGCTAATAAAATATTTGCTACGGAATAACCCAATAAAACATTTCTAACATGACCCAAATGGAGGGGTTTATTTGTATTCGGACCACAATATTCCACTACATATTTTTTCCCGCTTGCTGATTTTTCTCCAAAATTATTTGTAGCTGAAATTTCTTTTAAAACAGATAACCAAAATGCTTCGGAAAATGAAATATTCAAAAATCCCTTTACCACATTATAAGACTCAATGATCTCTGATCTGTTTTGTAAAGCTTGTCCGATCTCATTTGCAGTAATTTCCGGATTTTTGCGACTGATCTTAACAATAGGGAAAATTACTACTGTTAATTCACCATGAAATTCCTGAGGTGTTTTATCTATTTTAACTAAAGCATCATCAATTGTTTGGGCATACAATTCCTGAACAACTTCAACTACGAGTTGTTTTAATTTATCTTCTAACTTCATAATCGTTTTTCAATTTCTCCTGTAAATTGTTCCAGTATCTCCAATGCAATTTCTGCCATTATATTTTTCTTGTTGTCGAGGGTGGGATTTATTTCCGTTATTTCCATGCAACAAACCTTTTCTTGTTTCGCAAGGCTACTCACCAGTTGAAATGCTTCGCTTTCATATAATCCGCTTTTAACAGGTGTGCCGGTTCCTCTCGAAACGTTGGCATCCATACTGTCCACATCAAAAGAAACATATATCCTGTCGCAATGAGCCATTCGTTTCATTGCGTCATCAATCACAAATTGAATTCCTGTTTCCCGCATTTTTTGCACTGAATAAATACGCACATTATTTTTTTTGAGTATGAAACGCTCTGCCTTCTCCGTATCGCGCGTAGCAATATAAATTAGGTCTTTAAATGTGATCTTTGGGGAAATTCCTCCAAGTTTCTTTAATTTCTCCCAGGCTTCAATTGTTTTCTTTTCCGGCTGATTTATCTGACAAACTTTATTGTCGAGTGCAGTTGCTGTTGCCAAAGGCATACCGTGTAAATTTCCGGAAGGAGTTGTGTAGGGTGAATGCAGATCGGCGTGGGCGTCTATCCATATTACTCCCAATGTATCTTTTGGAAATGCCATTTTAATGCCTGCTATTGTTCCTCCAGCATTGCTGTGGTCACCGGAGATAATGACAGGAAACTCCTTTTTTTTCATACAAGCCATCACCATTTCGGCAATTTTGTTGTACATCTCTACAATGAACTGTATCTTAACCGAATATGCAGTTTCAATATCATCGAGCACCTCATCGTTGTTACTTTGAAGAATTACAGGCGGATGTTCTTTGAAATATCGGCTTCCTTTGCTCCAGGCAGCTACGCGTATCGCATCAAAGCCTAATCCCGAACCTCTTGTGCCGGCACCCAATTCGCTGTTAACCGAAATAACCTTTACTCGTTTCATATATGCAAAGTTATTATTTTTGTGCCGCAAGAAAAATTTATCCTTTTACAATCTAAAACGAATCTAAAGAATTGAAAAACACCTACCTTGACCTCATCCAGCAAACCTTCTATTTTCCGCAGGATGGTTTCGAAGTGAAAAATAATTACTTATACTTCAACGGAATACCGCTAAAACAACTGATAGACGAGTACGAAACACCCATGCGCATTACTTATCTGCCCAAAATTTCGGAAAATATTCAACGCGCAAAAAAATATTTTAATGATGCGATCAAAAAATTAAATTATCCCGGTACCTACAACTACTGTTATTGCACCAAAAGTTCTCATTTTGCGCATGTTTTGGTGGAAGCACTGAAAAATGATATTTATTTAGAAACTTCTTCTGCTTTTGACATTGATATAATTGAAAAGTTATATCTCAACAAAATGTTATCGAAAGAAACTTTGATCGTCTGCAATGGTTTTAAAACAAAAATTTATACGCAGCGTATCAGTAAATTGGCAAATCTCGATTTCAGAATTATGCCCGTGCTCGATAACATGGAAGAACTGGATGAATACGAAAACACCATAATTTATGAATGTGATCTGGGAATCAGAATAGCTGCTGAAGAACAACCTGAATTTCAATTATACACTTCCCGACTTGGAATCAGGTATAAGGAAATAAAAGAATTTTATCTCAGCAAAATAAAACCTAACCCAAAATTCAAATTAAGAATGCTGCATTTTTTTATTAACAGCGGCATACATGATAATATTTATTACTGGAATGAATTATCAAAATCGCTCAAAGTATACACTGAATTAAAAAAGGTTTGTCCCGAATTAGATTCTCTTAATATCGGCGGAGGTTGGCCTACTAGAAGTTCACTGGGTTTTGAATATGATTATCCTTACATGGCAGAGGAGATATTAAATAAGATCAAACTTACCTGTGAGGAAGATAATGTTCCATGTCCGAATATATATACCGAATTCGGAAGCTTTACAGTTGCTGAAAGCGGAGCATTTATTTTTCAGGTTTTATCAGAGAAACATCAGAACGACAGCGAACGTTGGTATATGATAGATAATTCTCTTATGACAACCATGCCTGATTCATGGGGAATTAATTCAAAATTTATTTTATTGCCTGTTAATAAATGGGGGAATGAAGTACAGCGAATTAATATTGGCGGACTGACCTGCGATCAAATGGATTACTATAATTCTGAAGCCCATACCAACGAATTATATTTGCCTTTAGTAGGAACAGGAGAACCACTTTATATTGGCTTTTTTCATACCGGGGCATATCAGGAAAGTATTTCGGGATATGGCGGCACAAAACATTGTCTCATTCCTTCACCAAAACATATACTCATTCAAAAAGATGCAGAAGGAAAATTAACTTATGAAGTTTTTGCGGAAGAACAAACCGTTAATAGCATGCTTAAAATTCTTGGATATGATAAATTTGATGAAGAGTAATTAGCAAATATTAATTCACTTTTTCAAATCGAAAATTTTCATATTTAAGGATGGTGATATTGCTGTTCTCTATAAATTGGATCTTATTTTCCGCATCATAACTCGCTGTAAATTTTAATGGATATAACATATACCGAACCACAGGATTAGGTTTGTCGATTTGTACGTCAATAGCAGGCCCGTAATTAGTTAAAAGAGATCCGAAATAAAGCATCAGATCATATCCGCGATATGCAAACTCAGAAGGTCTTATGCCATATTTGTCGGTAAAAACATCATTAAATCGTTTTACACGCGGTGCATTTTGATCAGCCCAATATGAGGTAGGGTAATGAAAACGCAAGGTCTCAAAATAATCGAGTGAAATAGATTCCAGTGATAATAAATTTTGCATCCCAAGTAAAGTAATGGATTTATTGCGCGACGATTTTGATAGATCACGGATCAAACCATTAACATACAATTCATCGTTAGAAGCAATAAAAACATAATTAGCATTATCATCCAGACTCTCTGCAATACCCGACATGGAATATGCTTCCTTTAGGGTTGCAGTTTTGTATTTATTGAGAAGTTCAAATTCTGCTTTAAAGTCATTCGCAATTTTTAATTCATTGGGTTTGTCGCTTCTGTAAACAATTACAAAATTTGCCCTCATATTTTCCTTTATAACATAATCAATGGTTTTATTTAAATGTGTAGAAATAGGGGCATTCGCCATAAAATAAAATTTATTTCCACTCGTAATATTATTGGCAGGTGATAAAGGTGAAATAGTAAATAACTCATTTGTTTTTGCGATCTCCGCAGCAGCTTTTAACCCATCGTTAAAAATTGGGCCAATTACCAGGTCCATTTTTTTAAACTCTGCACTCTGCATTAAAACTGCTATGGATAAACTATCTTTTTTTGTATTATAAACAGTAACATTTAAATTGACACCTAATTTTTTTAAAGTATCAAGGGCTAACAAAGATCCTTCATAAAATTCAACCGATGCCAAGGGCTGATAACCTGTAATGTTTTCCTCAGACATCAATTTATCGAGTTCTGCCTCATCGATGGAAAATGGAAGCAGTAATGCAATATTATAACTCTCTTTTTTTTCCCAGGTCTTTCCCTTTGTTTCGGAGGAAATTGTGTCGGGAATTTTTGTATCGGTTTCTTTTGTTTCCGTTTTTTTATCCTCGGTGATAACAGGAGGGTTATCATTTTTAGGTTTATCAGGTGTTGTTGTGGTTGTTTTTTTAAATATCCCGCATGATGATATCGTAAATATCATAACAACAAATAAAATAGATCTTATGTTATTCCCACTCAATTGTTGCCGGAGGTTTTGAACTGATATCATATACAACCCTGTTTATTCCTTTTACGTGATTAATTATATCGGAAGATATCTTTGACAAAAGTTCATGAGGCAAATGACTCCAATCTGCTGTCATACCATCCGTTGAATTAACACAACGCAAAGCTATCACATTTTCATATGTCCGTTCATCACCCATTACACCAACAGTTTGAACGGGTAATAAAATTGCACCCGCTTGCCAAACCTTATCATACCAACCTGATTCTTTCAGATGGTCAATAAAAATAGCATCTGCTTCCTGAACAATACGCACCTTTTCTACAGTAATGGAATCTATTATTCTGATTGCGAGTCCAGGTCCGGGGAATGGATGGCGATGGAGTATTTCATGTTTCAACTGCAATGTCTCTCCAACTTTGCGAACCTCGTCCTTAAATAAATATCTGAGGGGTTCAATAACCTTTAAATGCAATTTTTCCGGCAATCCGCCTACATTGTGGTGAGATTTTATTGTTGCGGAAGGGCCATGCACTGAAACCGATTCTATAACATCGGGATAAATTGTTCCCTGCGCCAGCCATTTTGCATTCTCTATCTTTTTAGATTCTCTTTCAAAAACATCGATAAATACTTTCCCTATTGATTTTCTTTTTAATTCGGGGTCGGATATTCCTTTTAGAGCATCTAAAAACTCGTCAGCTGCATCAACGCCAATCACATTCAGACCCAAATCCTTATAACTATGTAAAACCGTTTCAAACTCATCCTTACGCAACAAACCATTATTTACAAATATGGATATCAGGTTTTTCCCTATTGCCTTATTTAGTAATATCGCAGCTACACTGGAGTCAACGCCTCCCGAAAGACCTAGAATTACTTTCTCCTGCCTAACTGCGTTTTGTATGGAAAGTATTGTTTCCTCAACAAAAGATTCCGGCGTCCATGATTGGTTACATCCGCATACATTAACCACAAAATTTCTAAGCATCGTTTTTCCCTCCGTGGTATGCGTAACCTCCGGGTGAAATTGAATACAAAAGATTGGATAATCAAATGCGGCGGCATCACTATTATATGCAGCCACATCTATGCTCGCTGTTTTAGCAGTAATGTGAAAACCGGGTGGAATTTTAGTAACGGTATCGCTATGGCTCATCCAGACCTGACTTTCATCGTCAACACCGTAAAAAAGTTCATTTTCCCTTTCGAGTATATGCAGGAAAGCACGTCCATATTCGCGTTTTGATGAAGGCTGGACCTTTCCTCCGAAATAATCGGAAATAAATTGGGCGCCGTAACAAACTCCAAGCAGAGGGCGCTTATTCAAGATCTTTTCTATATCAAAGGCGGGTTTGTCAGATGCAGAAACAGAAAAAGGACTCCCGGATAAAATAATACCTTTAATATCATCAGTGAGGTCAGGAATTTTTGTGCAGGGAACGATCTCACTATAAACGTTGAGCTCGCGAATTCTTCTGGCAATAAGTTGAGTGTATTGCGATCCGAAGTCGATTATGAGTATTTTCTCAGTCATGCGCAAAGATAAGTCCTGAGGTAAGCAAAAGCCAAATTTATAAATTTACTTAATCGGGAAAATCCTTATTCAGCAATGTAGAACTTTAATTTTTTTTTATTCCTATTTTATTTAAAAGATGAAGAAATTCCTAAGGAAATTCTTTTGAGGAAATGTTCTACACTTTTGTGGTTTCATTCCCCAAATTGTACCACAATGCCCAATACCATTTTTATGGGTTCAGTCCGTATATTATTTTAAAATAGCTCAAATTTGAGCCTATCGCGATACAGTCACCTTGTGAAATCTCAAATTAAGGCGAAAATTGGCTTTTTTTCAATCTGATAAATCATTTAATATTGGTTGAAATACCTGATTCTATTGACCTAAAGACAAATAATTACTAAAAAGGAGGAAAAAGATTAGTGGAGAATTTAGTACATAAAAAAAGCAGAGTTCACCTTTTTGGTTCCCTCTGCTATCCCCATGAAAACACACACATTTATATAATAGGCAATTGCTGTGCCAAGCGATTTTAAGTTATGATATTAGTAGAAATTAAAGGATTGAAGCGAGAGGATCGTTTTTTAGCTGTTTTCGGTATCGGGGAATAATCACAAAAAAAAAGCAGAGAAGACCATTAAGGTAATCTCTGCTATCCCCATGAAAACACACACACCAGGTATTATGCAATTGCTGTGCCAAATCACTTTTTTGCAACTAATAGGGCTTTGGCATACAAAATTTGTAATATTTCAAACTTTTCAGCCAATTTTCTAAAAAAACGTACAAAAAAGCAGCATTTTATTGACAGGCGTCAGATTAGGCGTTTTTTCTTTTTTAGTTGCTTTACTGAGACCTTCGTGAGGAGCGAAAGCCTCAGTCGCTCCGAAATTTCCTCTGTACTAAACCCTTACAATTTCTTCTGCTTGCCAACTTTTGGAGACTCTGCATTACTGAGACCTTCGCAAAGAGCGAAAGCCTTAATTCCTGCGAAATTTCCTCAGTACTAAACCCTTTTTTCAATCGTTTCAACTCCTGCTAACCCTGCCCACCCCCTTAAATAGAAATACCATATCCTGTTAAGATATGGTATAATAATATATTAAATTACCTTTCTAAAGCTTACTTAACCCAGGCGTCGTTCTTATACTCGCCCAATATAACAACATCTTTACTGTTGGCATATCGTCTGGCAGCATCTTCCATCTCTGCCTTTGTCTTGCTTCTGATCTTAATACCTCTTTCTTTCTGACCCTTGTTCATTACTTCGATATAAAATCCGTCAATTAATTTCGCCGTTCTTGTAGCCGGTCTTCCTTTTCCTTTGGTATTCATTAAATTAATTTTTTTCGTTAAGATACAGCTTCTGAAACAAAAAACAAGTGTTGAGAGTTCATAACCTTTTAAAAATTCCTCAAATCTTCGATGTAGTATGTGTTTCAACCTGTTGAAGGTCTGTGGATTATACTTTTCGCTCCATTGTAACCATACATTTTTTCCCGACCTTTTCATTGTTGAAAAATCAGGTACATTATAAAAAAATTGGCAATAAACCCTTTAAAAATTCAGAGTCTAAGGCTAAACGGTCTTTCCTCCTAAATTATTTTTTGTTCAGCATTTGGAATACTTACGGTCCGGTTCTAATTGTGGCAGTTTATGAAAATAATGTTGTGCTATTAATGAAAACTGCATTTATAAAATAAATCGGAAAAGGCGTTACAACTGGTTTTTCAATGGTTTATGCGCTCAGACTGCGCTTTTTCTACATTGAATTAGGGGTTCATTTTTGATAATCCTTTAACTTAAATAGTTTCTGTATCTTACACATTATTCAATTTTAGGTTAATTAAATATTTAACAAAATGAAAAGAATACAAATACTCCTCACAACACTTTTTATTTCCGGAATCATTTATGCACAATCCGGAGAACAAATTTTTACCGCATCAGGAACCTTTACAGTTCCGGCTGATGTAAGCTCTGTAACTATTGAAGTAATGGGCGCCGGAGGTAATGGTGGATTTAATGGAACCGGTGGAGGAGGAGGTGGGGGATTTGCAAAAGGCGAATATTCAGTAACTCCACTTGATGAAATAAATATTAGTATTGGATATGTAGGAGCAGGTGCAGTAGCAGGCACAACAGCTGTAGCAGGATTTTTATCTGCCTCCGGTGGAGAAAATGGTGTTTCTGTCCCAAATCCTGAAATTGGTGGAGGTGGAGCGGCAGGGGTTGGAACCGGAGGAAATATCAGTAATTATTCCGGAGGAATTGGTGGCGGTGGATTTTATACTTATTTCGGTGGTGGTGGAGGTGGTGCTGCAGGTCCTTTGGGCGATGGTGGTGCAGGGGGAAATACCATTGCATGGACGGGCATTTGTTTAACTCCCGGCGGTGATGGCGGAATTGGTGGTGGAGCCCCGGCTGCAAATGGTGGAAAAGGTGCGGGATTTACAGATGATTTTTGTACTATAACTGATCCTGCCGGAACATCAGCAAATTATGGCGGCGGAGGTGGTGGAGGAAATGGTAATGGCGGTGGTCCTGGTTTCGGAGCTCCGGGATATTGTAAGATAACATGGTGTGCAGTCAATGTTGGAATAACCACTAATATGGATAATGGTTTTTCATCTGATGCTGAAGATGCAACTTATCAATGGATAGATTGCATGAATGGAAATACTTTTCTTGAGGGTGAAACCGATCAAGTATTTACAGCAACCGAATCCGGATCATATGCAGTTATTGTATCAGATGGGATTTGCAGCGATACTTCTGAATGTTTTACTGTTACAATTATTATAGATGTAATTAATTCCTTATATGAAAATAGTTTAAGCGTTTTTCCAAATCCATTTACATCAAATATTTATATTGAAAATAGTGTGGCTACGTATAATTATACATTAATTAATGCAGTCGGACAAATTATATGGGCCGGAAAAAATATTGAACAACAAAACTTCGCATATTTAAATAATGGATTTTATTTTTTGAAGGTGGAAGATGAAGCCGTAAATCAAACAATTTCAATTATCAAATAAACTGCGAACCTGCCTTTTTATTTTAAAAATTCGTGCATTCGTGGCAACTTTTTTTATCCGTATAATGGGTTAAAAGGTTAGCCACGAATGCACGAATAAAAAAAGTGGGCGTTAAATTCTTTCATTCATTCATACCTTCATTTTCTCCCCATCCCTCAGACCTTCCAGGTTTAAAAAACCTTGAAGGTCGAGGGTATTCATTCATTCTTTCATTCTTTCATTATTTCATTATTTCATTCCTAAGCCTCTGTAAGCTCCTCCTTATGACTGCCCATCAATTCTTTTTGCAATTCAAAAGGTACCGGAGCATATTCTGCAAATTTGCGTGAGAATTTTCCGCGACCTTGGGTGAGTGACCGAAGTGTTGAAGAATAATCATATAATTCTGTTAAAGGAACGCGTGCAATTACTTTTTGATAATGTCCATCGCTATCCATTCCTATAACTATTCCTCTGCGTGTTTGCAGATCTCCAATTACTTCACCCATATAATCCCCGGGAACTAAAACTTCCAGATCATAAATTGGTTCCAATAATTTTGGATCGGCCTCTCGGAATGCATTTCTGAACGCCATCATTCCCGCTAATTTAAATGCCATATCGTTGCTGTCCACAGGATGCATTTTACCATCATAAACACTAACACGAACATCTCTAACATAAGAACCGGTAAGCGGACCATTGGTCATTTTTTCCATCACACCTTTTAATATGGAAGGTAAAAAACGAGCGTCAATGGCACCACCAACTATACAATTATAAAATACCAATTTTCCTCCCCACTTAAGATCATGTTCTTCCCGGCCGCGAACGGTAACATCCTTCGGATCAGGCATTCCTTCATAATAAGGTTCAACTATCATATGTACTTCTCCGAATTGTCCGGCACCACCGCTTTGTTTTTTGTGACGGTAATCAGATTTAACTGATTTTTGAATTGTTTCTCTGTACGGAATTTTAGGTTTAACATAATCGAATTTAATTCCATATAGATGTTCAATTTTCCATTTAATTACCTGAAGATGTAATTCCCCTTGTGCATTTACCAATGTTTGTTTTAATTCCATATTGTGATCAATGGTAACTGTTGGATCTTCCTCGTGAATATGATGTAAGGCAAGTCCCATTTTTTCTTCATCACCTTTATTGTGTACATCAATTGCCGCTTGTACTTTTGGTTCAGGAAAATGAATTGGAGTTACCTCAACATCCTGTCCTTTCACAGCAAGTGTATTATTGGTATGTGTCTTTTTTAATTTAACAGTGGAACCGATATCACCGGCATTTAAAGAATCGACATTCTCGCGTTTTTTGCCTTGTAAAACAAATAACTGACTAATGCGCTCATTATTATTTGTATTGGTATTATTCAGATCCATCCCGGTGCTAATTTTTCCACTGCACACCTTAAAATAACTCATGTCACCGAGATGCGGTTCACTAACTGTTTTAAAAATAAATACTACGGTTGGGTTAGAGGAATTACATGGAAGATCTTTTCCATTCGTTAATTTTTCAGGTTGCATATGCGCAGCTGAAGGACAACATTTATCAATAAATCCCATAATTCGTCCACTGCCCATATTGTATTTTGCAGAAATGCAGAATACCGGAAATATTTCGTGGTTGCGGATTGATAACATTAATCCTTTTACCATATCATCTTCATCCAAAGTCCCCTTGTCGAAGAATTTTTCCATTAATCCTTCATCATTTTCTGCAATGGTCTCTATTAAATCGTTGTGTAATTTTTTCGCTTTCTCCATTTCCTCTGCAGGAATTGGTAATTTTTCAGGTTTCCCACCATCAGGTTTGAATTTATACATCACCATATTAAGCACATCAATAATGGCATTAAAATCAATTCCCTGATTATATGGATATTGAACAACAGTAACCTTTTTGCTGAATCTTTCTTTAGCCTGATCTATTGTATTTTCAAAATCAGATTTTTCTTCGTCCACATGATTTACGATCAGAATCATGGGTTTTTTGAGATGATCGGCGTATTCCCAGATTATTTCTGTTCCAACCTCCACACCATGAGCAGCATTGAGCATTAATAAACCAGTATCTGCAACTTTAAAAGCGGAGATCACCTCTCCGGTAAAGTCGTCCATTCCCGGTGTATCTATAATATTGATTTTGGTATCTTTCCATTCCACATGCATCACCGAACTGAATACACTATACCCTCGTTCGTGTTCCAGTTCATTATAGTCAGAAGTACTGTTTGTGTCGGCAACAGTTCCACGGCGGTTGAGAGCTCCGGCTTCAAACAACATGCATTCGGCTAGCGTTGTTTTACCGGAGCCGGAATGCCCCACCAGCACTACATTTTTGATGTTCTCGCTGTTATAAGTTTTCATCTTATCCTCCTTTGTTTAGAAGTTGCAATATAGGAAATGTTGCATTAACAAGGAAATAATGAAAATTATTTTTTGAATGATTGAGATCATGGAAAAATCGTGAAGCGTGAAGCGTGAATCGTGAGTCCGGCTTTGCGTAATATTGGAGATATGGATCAGATCTTAAACTTATTGCCATGTCGAAGCAATCTCACTACTCACTATTCACCACTTACCCTGATCGAAATATTTAATCTTACTTGAGCAATCTCATTTCGTCAATCGTGAGTCATGTATCCGTTCCATCAAACATTTGAGCTATTAACTAGAACATCTGATTTATGGCTAAGATGTAGTAAACTCATTACTCATAACTCATCACTCATTCCGTGAATCGTCAATCGTGAGGATAAAAAAAGTGAACGCCGATAACGCTGATCTGGCGGATTTAAAAGGATTTTTTTGAGGAGTTAATAGGAAATTGTGCAATGCTATATAAATTCTTGAGTCTCCCGACCAAATAATAGGCAATTCTAAAATATTATTCGTAGAAAATTGGTCTTTCAGTAGAGACGCAATGCATTGCGTCTC